>JBCDFA010000211.1:0-13567 GCA_039178835.1 Chloroflexota bacterium | reverse complement strand
GCACAGAGGACTCCATCACGTTTCTTATCAAAAACAGCACTTCTTTTATCTAACGTGCAAGTGGGTTTTCGGGCTCCACGGATTGTACGATACCAATACCTGCTTCGCCATCAATGTCGAATGGTGTGATAGGACCCTCACCAGCCCCCAGACAACCATCATCATCGGCAGGATCGGCAAACCAGATTACGATATTGTCTAGCTCGACGCGGACACGCTCCTCGCCGACAATCGTGCTGGCAAACGCATCACGAACCTCAGTCGTCACACGTGCCTGTGCCCAACCAGCGCGGTTTGTGGTAAAGCTGGACAGGTATTGTGCGGCGCCAAATGGCAAGCCCGGCGTTTCCGTCAAGAACAATGTGAACTCAGTGCGTGGTGGCAAGTTGCTCGCCTGCAGGAACAAACGGTCAATACCACGGTTATTTTCGATGAGTCGGATGTTTACTTCCGCATAAGGAAAACATTCAGCAACTGCGTCAAAGGGCGTTAAACGGATTGTATCACTTGGTCGGTTGGTCTGCTGAGACTCAGCAGATGCCGGTGTCACCATAACTGCGCCAAGAGCGATCAATAGGGTCATACATACACTGAAAACAACACGCATGGAGCGCATAAGAAAACCTCCTGATAAGATATGTCTTTTTGATTTGTCTCAAAGGCGCCTTACTGATCTATACGAAGTAAAGGGATTGATTTTATCTGTTGATTTCGTGGAATTTTTCCAGTTCTCAGATCACAACCAAAAGTTGTGAGTTCTTTTCTCACAATAGTGCACGTATCGCGTACACTGGAGGGGACTCCACGGCGCAAAACAATGTTCTCTCAAACTCGTAGTTCCCAGTCTGTACGACGCACGTTTGCACATAGATAGTCTTGTCAGTGTTCCCCAAAAGTTGCGGGTAGATTCCGTACAACCTTGCTTGAAGGAACACATCACTGGAGGCATGGTGAAATACGAATATGGAAAAATTGGTCCGAATGCGATCATTCAGACCGTAGAGGCACTCAAAGAGGCCTATGGTGAAACACAAGTTGCTCTGATGCTCCAGAAAACTCACTATGCCCATTTTGTTGATAGCCTACCCGATGAAATGATTGCCGAGCAAACGTTCTATGCACTCGTTCAAGAGTTGGACAAGGTGCTGCCTCATAATGACATACACACTATCCTGAAGCGTTCTGGGCAACTCACGGCTTTCTATCTCCTCCAACATCGCATCCCACAATTTGCTCAGCGTCTGTTACCGATCATGCCTCGGCGCGTTGGGCTCTGGATGCTTCTGTCGGCAGTCCAGAAGCATTCATGGACCTTCGTGGGGAGTGGACACTACCGCTTTACAGTAGGAACACCACCCATGATCACTATCGTTCATACCAATGCTACTTCCGTAGGTCTTACGGAACCGATATGGCACTTTTACTATGGGTGTTTTGAACAACTGCTACGTGCGTTAATCACCAATACCACACACATCCAACTACGCATCGACCAATATGACCAATCATATGCCGGACACTATGCTATTGCCTATTAGTATCGGTTACATCGCATCTCACAGCAGGTGAGCAAACTGTAAAAAGAGGGAAGCAACTATGCGGATTATGATGATCCAACCCAACTACCACTCTGGCGGAGCCGAAATTGCGGGAAACTGGCCCCCCAGCTGGGTCGCGTATATTGGCGGCACGTTAAAACAGGCTGGCTATACCAACCTGCGTTTTGTGGATGCCATGACCAACCACATGCCAAACGATCAGGTCAGAGCAACGATTGAGGCTAATCAGCCCGATGTCGTACTTGCCACCGCGATCACGCCGATGATCTACAAAGCCCAGGAAACACTGGAAATCGTCAAAGAAGTCAACCCCGACATCAAAACGATTCTTGGTGGGGTTCATCCTACCTTTATGTATGGGCAAGTGCTCACAGAAGCGCCCTGGATCGACTACATTGTACGTGGCGAAGGCGAAGAAATTATTCTGAATTTGATGAATGCCATTGCTGCTGGCACCGATCTGCAGGACCGCCACGAGATCAAAGGATTGGCGTTTTTGCAGGATGATAAAGTCATTGCGACGCCAGCCCATCCGCCGATCAAAGATCTGGATGTGCTCGAGCCGGATTGGAGCCTGCTGGAGTGGGAAAAATATATCTATATTCCACTCAATGTGCGCCTCGCTGTACCGAACTTCGCACGTGGCTGCCCCTTCACCTGCCGCTTCTGTTCACAGTGGAGCTTCTGGCGTCGCTACCGTTCACGCGATCCGAAGAAATTTGTCGATGAGATCGAAACACTCGTAAAAGATCACAACGTCGGCTTTTTCATTCTGGCTGACGAAGAACCGACCATCAACAAGAAGAAATTTGTGGCGCTGTGTGAGGAGCTGATCGAACGAGACCTGGGTATTCCGTGGGGCATCAACACCCGTGTCACCGATATTCTGCGCGACGAGCATGAACTCCCACTCTACCGCAAGGCCGGGCTGGTGCATATCTCACTCGGGACCGAAGCCGCCGCCCAGATGAACCTCGACCGTTTCCGCAAGGAGACCACCATCGAAGAAAACCGACGCGCTATCGAACTACTCCGCAATAACGGGATGGTGGTCGAGGCACAATTTATTATGGGTATGGAAAACGAAACCCCTGAAACCATCGAAGAGACCTATCAGATGGCGCGTAGCTGGAAGGCCGACATGGCGAACTGGACGATGTACACTCCATGGCCCTTCGCCGAACTCTTCGAGGAACTGGGCGACCGTGTCGAGATCCGCGACTACTCGAAGTACAACTTTGTCACGCCGATTATTCAGCCAGATTTGATGGAACGAGAAGCAGTCCTGAAAGGGGTACTGCGGAACTATGCACGTTTCTACATGCGGAAGACGGTCGAGTATCTCTTTGAGCGTGACCCGTTCAAACGCAGATATTTGATTGGTTGTTTACGTGCTTTCCTCAAAACGACCGTTAATAAGCAATTCTACGACCTCGGACGCGTCAAGTATCGCGGGGGACAGACACAGGTCGATTTGGGATTCGATGAGTCGAAAATCCTCTCCGAGCAGGAGTTGCTTGATCTGAAAACCCAACGTCCTGAGATGGCCGCCGACATGGAATTTGCCGAGTCGATTCGCAACAAGCGGGAAGACAAACAGGTGGTAGGGTAATCAGTCCTTCATTCAATGCAGTAAGAGTAGCGGCGGTGACAAACCGCCGCACTGGTGGACGCTCGAACGACGTAGCGGCGATTTGCAACAGCCAACTGGTGGAAATCAAACCACTGCTACAGATACACAGAGCGCCACACCATCCTAATAGTGGCTACCCAGGTATCACCAGAGTAGGTCTGTTCAATTACGTTGTGCGACAAACACCATAATCTTGCTAGTGCTCATAAATGGGCCATGATTCCAATCACCGTAGGCCTGTTTAACAGTGAAACCTGCATTCATTAAAGAGTCGGTCAATTCTGCATAGCTACGAAAGCGGATTTCACTGCTCGCGACGACAACCTCGCCATTGTCAGTAAAAACGTTGTGACCCTCGAAACAGACCCGGCCATCACCAACGCTGACCAGTTCCAACCAGCCTTCCATTCGACCAAAAGGTGACTCGAACTGCTCATAGGTGGCCTCACGGTTCCATCGTTCCCATGCCTGGTCATCAGGATTACGGCTCTCGAATGCCAGATAGCCACCGGGACGCAAGGCAGCGTAGATGTTGCGTAGGGTCGCATCCCACTCGGTATCATTGAGAAACACTTGGGCCACACAACCAGTCATAATGACCAGATCAGCCCCTGGTGTTCCCAAACTATGAGAGTCGCCCTCGACCCATTGCACCTGATTGGGAGATGACCGTCGACGGGCAACCGCCAGCATCGCCGCAGCAGGATCGATGCCAACCACCTGACGGTCATCGACCGCTAGTTCCCGCGTGAGCAGACCGGTTCCGCAGCCAAGATCAAGGATTGTGCGGGCATTGAGATCCGTAGCAAGGCGAAGATAGAAATCCGTATCAGCACCACGCGCATTTTCGATGTCATATAACTCTACCAGGCGTGGATCTATATAGTGCTGATCAAGTTTTACCATGGTGCTTCCTTCATTCTTCAAACAATCTGTCGACAACAAGAGTATAACCGAATTCTTTGTGGCGGTGGCTCAAAGCCGCTGAACGATGATCCATTGTGATACGGCGGTTGCAAACCGCCGCTACAGTTCATTGGGTATTGTTAGTTTGCCCCATCACACATCATCACAAATGATCATACAAATAAAAATATTGATGTGTTAGAGTTTTCTATGTACTGCGGTTGCAAACCGCACCTACCCCCGTCGCACCAAATCTTGTTGGTAGCGATGGCTTCGAGCTACCGCACGATACTCCACCATAATGCGGCGGTCTGCAACCGCCGCTACGATTAACTATGACACAGGAGAAGCAATGAGTTTATCAAAACGATACGTTTATTGATTCACGAGAAGAGGGGTAATTCTACTAAGTAGTATCGCAGTTCTTGGCATGGTCATTGTCGAAATCTATGCACAGGTCAACATAAAGCCACTAATGGGCCGAGGGCCAAGTATTCGCGAGTTTATTCGGCCCCATTTCAAAGCCATCACGCAATTGGGGATTGTTGGAACTATCGGTCTGCTCCTAACATCAGGATACTGGCAAAGGGTTGCATCAGCAAAACAAGCATATGATGGCAAAACAAATAGAGTGGGGGTTGATACTCACAAGTTTTGCACTCACCCCCAGCTGCATGATGGCCATCTACTTCGTGAGTGTGGTCTTTGTCGCATACTGGCTATAACGTTCAACCAAATGCCTTTTTATTAGTCACGAATGTCGGTTCGTTAGGCATCTACAAACGATACAGTGCACGTTTCATCAGTCGCATGAGAATGGCGATAAGTACAACTTGTAACACTATTCCAATAGCAAGCGCACCCCACCACAGACTCTGCCCTTCCAGCACCATCCAGTATGCCTTGATGATCCAAAAGGGTGGAAATACACCAGCGATGAGTTGTAGTGGTGGTTCCAAAAACCATGCCCCAATGACAACCAGACCCAACAGACCGGTTACCTTCGTTAGTGCAAAACCCTGTACTTTGTTGGGTGCAAAGGTCATAAAAAAGAGCGCTGTAATCGGGGCAGTGAGGGCGCTACCGGCTGCAATCAACAACAGTGGCAGCAGTGGTGGCAAGGCCAGATTAACGATCAGCATTTCAGCAACGATCATAATAAATGCCACGATTGTAGGAACACCAACCCGATAGGCCATGTAGTAGTTGAGCGGCATCGGCATGACCAGCAGCGCCTTGATCGTTTGATCATCTTTCTCGTCTAGCAACATAAACCCAAAGACGGCCCCGGCGAATATGGCCCCCATAAAAAGAACACCATAGGCTATAAACATGGGATACCATTCCTGCAACGGAAACGCCAGCACCTCCTGCTCGGCAAAGAAATTGGTAAACCATGGTAGAGCAAAACGCAGCGCAACAGCAATAGCAATGCTATAGGTAAACATCCCTATCAGAAAGGAGTCACGACGAACCAACTTTACGTCGTTGCGTCCTATCCGACGAATTGCTTGTGTCAGTTGCATCGAACTACCTCACTTTCAGAATAATATAGCGATAGAATGCACGATACGCCCAAACACTCAAAAGAACAGTCGTCGCCAATGTGTACCCCAACGCATATACCCATTCCCAGGTTGTGAGTGATTGCCAGGCGCCCTGCATAAGTAGCGTTGGCGCACTCGTCGGAATGAGCAGAAACAGGGGGCTTTCTAACAACCCGAGAAAGTGCAAAAAGGGCATTTGGAGTATCAACGAGATCACCGCAACCGGAACGATAAAGTCGGTGATGCTACGATAGCGAACAATCATCACAACACCGATAAGTGTGTAGACAGTACCGATGGCCAGAATGCCCAAAACCAGAAGTGGTATATTGAAACCTTGCAGACGGGTTACCAGACCGACCATGATCAGGCTTTCCAATAAGGCCAGAGCAGTCAATGTCACAACCTTGGACGTCAGATATTCCCACGTGCGAAGCGGCGAAACAATCAGACCATTGAGTGTGCCTTCGTCTTTCTCAAAGAGGATCAGAGCGGCAACATAGAGTAGTGTTGTTCCACCAGTCACAATAAGGAGGAGTACCGGAATGGCCCGATAGAAGTCAGGTTGAGCAGCAACCTGCCCCAGAAATAGCGCCATCAAAACCGCGAAAGCCGGTCCGATGATGTACAGACGATTACGAACCTGTACCGTCACATCGGTCTGGATGGTAGAAGCAAAGCGTTTCATATTGCTAACTCCTCACCCGTAACGTGAATAAAAATGTTCTCCAGCGTGGTTTCCTGTGTATGAATAGTCTCGATCTCATACCGACGTAATAGCTCCAGAAAATCCTGATTTGTGCCCAGACCGCTCAGCGGAAATTCACGAGACTGCGTTTCGGGCATGCCATTGGAATAAGCTATCTCAACGGTGCGTTTCCCGTATTGCTTCTTCAGCGTCGCGGGTGCATCAATGAGTCCGATCTTCCCGTTCGTGATAAAGGCCACGCGATCACATAGCTCATCGGCCACAGTCATATTGTGGGTCGTGACAAAGACCGTGGTACCACGAGCACGCTCAGCCAGCACCAGATCCTTAATCCGTCGAGCGTTAACAGGATCGAGACCACTCGTTGGTTCGTCCAGAAACAACAGTCGTGGTGAGTGGATCAGACTACGGGCAACGTTCAGGCGAATCTTCATTCCTTTGCTAAAATCAGCTACCGGCTTGTCGGCATCATCAGCCAGATCCACCAAGGTCAGTACTTCCATTGCATCACGAGTTGACCCACTGTACAACGAACGGAAGTAGTTCAGATTCTCGCGTGCGGTGAGCTTGAGATAATGATTGGGCAACTCGAACGACACGCCAATATGCTCATAGTAGTCCTGACCGATATCGCGCAGTTCCCGCCCCATCACTGTGATGCTGCCCCCATATTCCTTGAGCAAACCGATCAGAATGTTCTGCGTCGTCGATTTGCCGGCGCCCGATGGACCAAGAAATCCAAAGATTTCGCCCTCTGCAATGGTAAAGTTCAAGCCATGCAGTACTTCAGTCGTTGTTTCTGGGTAGGTGTAAGTTAAGTTATGTACAGTCAACATGGTCTATATCCTTTAACTGGTCACTGTATACAATATGGTGAGTGATAACCGCATCAAAGCTGTTTGGTCCCCATCCCATGCTCCAAAATGCGGATTACATGATCGAATGTTTGCTCTGCTACTGTTGTATGGAATGCCTCACGGCCATCCTCTGGTGTAACAGGTTCAATACCGGTGCGCTGGAAGATGAACTTACCCAGTTCAGTGAAAACACTGTTGAAGACAAAGGCCGCTACTTCAGGATCGATATCTGAGACAATATGACCATGTGCGATTCCTTGCTGCACCAGTGTTTTGAAGTACTCCATCGGCCCAGCCTTCATCTGAGCAATGGTCTCATCGTGAAAGGGTAAATCACCAAAGAGCGCTCGATAGACGACCTGACCCAGACGTGGATGTGATAGCTCGAAATGCGTATTTGCACTGACCATCCAACGTATGTAAGCAAAGATGCTCATCTGTGGGTCAGGTGGTTCAATACTTTGTAAAAAGGCTAGTTTCTCTTGGGCTGCGATCTCAAGTAGATAGAGATAGAGATCCTTTTTGTCAGCAAAGTATTGATACAGGCTGCCTTTGGCGATACCAGCCCGCGCGACGACCCGCGAAATCGATGCGTTCTCGTAACTGTTATCAGCAAATTCATCAATAGCGAGATGGATAATTGTGCGACGTTTATCTTCAGGTAAATTGAAAAAAGTCGGTTTTGGCATATGCTTCATCCTTTATGACTGACCAGTCATATGACTAGGTGGTCATATATTACATTTGGCTGAACTAAAAGTCAATACGACCAGCGGAGTATTCCCATGCCCAAGTAGTCGCTCAAAAACTATTTACACTCACACGGCATAAAATAGATAAAATAATATAATAAACACGACAGATAAAACAAATAAGACCTTATTGATTTTTCTTTAACTGTATACTACAATAATGAAATCTGACCCAGAGAGTAAATCAAACACAAGACCGATGTCTAACTTTAATCGTATGTGTAGGATAAGAATATCCCTATAACATTGAGGTATGTATGATTACCGTGCACGACCTGCAAAAACACTATCGGGTCCATGACAAAGAGCCTGGATTTATCGGCTCATTGCGCTCCTTTATCCACCGTAAAATGAGAACCGTTCACGCGGTTGAAGGGGTGTCCTTCGACATTGCGACAGGGGAGATGGTGGGCTTTCTAGGACCCAATGGTGCAGGCAAAACGACAACCCTCAAAATGCTGGCCGGACTCTTGCATCCTACCAGTGGCAACGCGAATATTGCTGGTTTTACGCCCAGAGAACGGCATCACGATTTCCTCAAAACAATCACTTTGGTGATGGGGCAAAAACAACAGCTTATCTGGGATCTCCCAGCACTCGATAGCTTTCGGGTCAATCAGGCGATCTATGAGATTCCTGATGATGAATATCAACAGACAATGCGTGAGTTCAATGAGATTCTGGAGCTGGATGGCATTCTCAAAAAGCAGGTTCGCAAACTCTCACTCGGTGAGCGCATGAAGTGCGAATTGGCGGCGGCGCTGCTGCACCGTCCCAAAGTGCTCTTTCTGGATGAGCCAACGATTGGTCTTGATGTCAATATGCAGGTGCGTATTCGTGAGTTCATTGCCGAATACAACCGCCGCTTTCATGCCACCGTCATTCTGACCAGCCACTACATGGCCGATGTCACAGCGCTCTGTCAACGCATTATCGTGATCGACAAAGGACAGATCGTCTTTGATGGCAACCTCTCACTCCTGATCGAGCAGATCGCACCCAGCAAGATTATTCGTATCGAGTTGGCGCGACCAATCACAGATATGCAGCTTGGACAGTTTGGACAAATCCTTAAGCATGACGGACTCCATGCAGAGCTACAGGTACCACGGGTAACAACTAGCGCTATCGCTGGGCAGTTGCTCACCGAACTCCCCATTGCCGATGTCACGATTGAAGACCCACCCATTGAGGAAGTTATTGGACAGGTGTTTGCCAAACAACATATAACAATCTCTCCATCTCAGGTTGAGCCAGTGAGCATGGTGATATCGTGAGAGCCGCGCTCCACAAGACACGCGTCCTCCTAGAGGTTTGGTTTGCCTACATGTCCGCCTATCGCGCCGAAATCGTAATCTGGATTCTGAGCGGATCGCTCCCATTGATCATGCTGGCAGTCTGGATTGGTAAAGCCAACGCAGAAGATGGTACGGTCAATGGATTTACCCCCTCAGATTTTGCGGCCTACTTCCTGGCTGCCTGGCTCACCCAACAAATCACGGTGGCATGGGTATCCTGGGAACTGGACTATCAGATACGCTTGGGTGAGCTTTCGGCCAAACTACTGCGACCCTTCGATGTTATGTGGGAACACCTGTCTCAACACGTAACGGAACGATTGGTCCGCCTTCCGTTTATCATTGTTATTCTCAGTATTGGGGTGTGGCTTGTACCCAATACTCAGTTGACTCCCGGCATAATGTCTGTCGTGGTCTATGCGCTGTCCGCCATCATGGCCTTTATGATTCGCTTTCTCATCTCCTACTGTATTGGATTACTCACCTTCTGGTTCGATCAGGCCACCGCCCTTGATGAATTGTACTTTGTGGCCGCCGCCTTTCTCACTGGCAGTTTTGCGCCATTAGAGTTCTATCCACCAGCAGTACGAGCATTTATTGAATGGACTCCCTTTCCCTATACAATTTACTACCCCATCCAGATGCTCACAGGCACAGTCAGCAATACCGAGGTTATGCGAATACTGATCGTCCAACTTTCGTGGATAAGTATGTTTGCATTGATTCGCCTGTTCCTCTGGAAACACGGACTACGACGCTACGGAGCATTTGGTGCATGAAACTCTTACGTTATGGTCGACTGATTACTATCTTCATGGGTGCAAGTGTGAGTGTTCAGATGGAATATCGTGCCAATTTCCTGGTCAGCCTGCTGAGTTCAATACTCACTGCATTAGGAGCCCTGCTTGGACTCATCATCCTCACAGGCGATAGCCAGTCTATTGGTGGTTGGAGTTACCACGAAGCCATCGTGGTAGTCGGTTTGTTTACGCTTGTCCAGGGCTTTATCGATACCTTTCTCCAGCCAAATCTGAATGAAATTTCTGAAGCCATTCGCAAAGGCACGATGGATTTCACACTTCTCAAACCAATCGACGCTCAGTTTCTCGTCTCGACCAGGGAGATTAGTATTTTTCGACTTTTCGACATAATCATTGGTATCGGATTGATTATGTGGGCAGCAACACATCTTTCTAACATTACTTTCAGCGGTGTCTTACTCGGCATCGCACTGATGATCGCTGGCTTTGCGATTGTCTACTCGATCTGGTTTATGCTCTCTACTACAGCATTCTGGTTCGTTAAAGTCGAAAACTCGACCGAACTTTTTAACAGCGTATTTCAGGCAGGACAGTTCCCTGTCACCGCTTTTCCCAACTGGGGTCGGATTCTCTTTACCTTTGTCATACCCATCGCCTTCATTACTACCATTCCTGCCGAAGCCATTATTGGCCAGGCCCGTCCAAATAGTGCATTGATGGCAGTTGGGGTCGCATTCGTATTGCTCCTCATCTCACGCTGGTTCTGGCAATGGGCTGTTCGTAGCTATACCAGTGCCAGTTCGTAAATGCCTAGTGAGAAAGGTATGAAAAAACTGGAGAAAGAAGGTTGAGAAGGAATGTAACCACTATCTCCATGTAATTGCAGTACTCTATCTACTTCCTCACAGAGTAAGAAGTATCAGTCATCGCCACACTCTGAGCAGCATACAATTGTGAGGCGATTTACACGGCGCAGATCTGCACTTACAAAAAGTACCTCGGTCATTCCATACATTCTGCGTATTATGAAAAAACGATCATACTCATCAAAACCTATTGCATAAATTCGCTTTTCGTGGTACTGTTTCGCTCGCATTTGTCACATAACCGACTTGCGTAATCGGTACTTTTGTAGCATTACGATAGAGCAAAACAACCATATGAACGGAGGACAAGACAATGACGTCTGAGCGCGAGAATCCCTTTCGCATCGCGCAACAACAGTTCGACAGTGCTGCCGAATTGCTTGATCTACCGCAAAGTGTCCGTGCAACCTTGCGTGTCCCTCAGCGCGAACTTACCGTAAGTCTCCCCATCGCCATGGACGACGGAACGACCCAGGTCTTCACCGGGTATCGTGTCCAGCATAATCTCGACCGTGGCCCAGCCAAAGGCGGTATTCGCTTCCACCCTCAGGTCGATATCGACGAAGTACGTGCCCTAGCTATGTGGATGACCTGGAAATGTGCATTGGTCAATATCCCCTATGGAGGGGCCAAAGGTGGTATCATTATCGACCCGACCCCCCTGTCACCACGAGAACTTGAACGATTGTCCCGGCGATTTGCGACTGAAATCAGTTTTCTGATCGGTCCTGAACGTGACATTCCAGCCCCTGATGTCAACACCAATGAACAGATTATGGCCTGGATTATGGACACCATATCTATGCACGAAGGACATACCGTTCTCCCCGTCATTACTGGCAAACCTGTTGGTATTGGTGGCTCTCTTGGGCGCAGCGAAGCAACTGGCCGTGGTGTTAGCCTGATGGTCCGCGAGTGGGCCAAGCGACACAAGCACGATCTTCGCACACTCAACATTGTGGTACAAGGATTTGGCAATGTCGGAGGGGTCGCCGCCAGACTTCTGACTGAAATGGGCTGTCGTGTGATTGCTGTTAGTGATGCTAGTGGCGGGTACCTGTGCCAGAGTGGCCTGAGCATTGAGGCGATGCAAAAATATGCCCGTAGCCATCCGCGTCGCATGCTCGAAGGCTGTCCTATTGATGGTGTCGAGCACATCGGCCATGCCGAGGTACTGGAACTACCATGCGATGTCCTGATACCGGCTGCCCTGGAAAACCAACTGACCAGCAAGAACGCCGAACGTATTCAGGCCAACGTTGTTATTGAAGGGGCTAACGGACCAACCACCCCCGAAGCTGATAGCATTTTTCGAGAACGCGGTATAGAGGTAATCCCTGATATTCTGGCCAATGCTGGTGGTGTCACTGTTAGTTATTTTGAATGGGTTCAGGGGCTACAATCATTCTTTTGGGAAGAAATTGATGTCAATGCGAAGCTAGAACGTATTATGGTCAATGCGTTTCAGCAAGTCTATGACACCGCAGAAGAACACCAGGTCTCTTTGCGAATGGCTGCATATCTCTTGGCTGTCCGACGGGTCGCCGATGCTGCGATAAGTCGAGCTATTTACCCATAATACGACATTATTGAGGTTCTAGTGTGCTAGAAAAGCACTTATTCTGACGTGGAATAAGTGCTTTCTGAACAAATTATTTTATTTTCCACATCCCACCACTAAAATCAGCTTGTTACTATGATTTTGGTGCACAAACACCCGTCAGTTTAATGTTAAAGGCATATGCTGGATTGTAATCACCATCATCTTCCGGGTTCCATGGAGACATCATACGCCAGTTGGGTTTATCGACACGGGACGGTGCACACACTAAAGAGTTTTGTCCTGAAAACTGATTCATGTTGTCTATTGCGTTCGTATATGAATCCGCCAAATTCTTGTTACTGTACCCAACAAAATAGATTTTTATAGGACCACCTTGGGCCTCCACTGTATGCGGCATAGTTCCGATTGAAACACTAAATGCCATAAGCAGCATCATTATACCCAAAACAACTTTACCTCTTAACATTTTCATTCATCATTTCCTTTCTATTATATATAAATGTATGAATTGATTAGTATTCTACGTATGGAACGCAATATTATCGTTATAAAATCGTGAAAGAAGCGTTTCGGTCATGTGAAATACTCGAACCTTATCGATAGGCGTTTGACGACGCTAAAGTGAAATGGTAAGATCTTGAGCAGATGACTCAACAATAGGAATAAAGACGATGGTTACATTAGAAGAGAAATACCTCCATCTGCAAGAAAACCTACGTTCGCTCAAATCAGTTCTGGTGGCTTTCTCCGGTGGCGTCGATAGTACACTACTGCTCAAAGTCGCCTACGATGTTCTTGGAGATCGGGCTATCGCAGCAACGGCAGACTCGGAGACATATCCACGTGAAGAGTTGGCACAAGCCCAAGAGCTTGCAAGCTGGATTGGATGCCAACATATCATTGTGCAAACTGATGAGTTGCAAGACGAGGCCTATGCGATCAATCAGCCAGACCGCTGCTATCACTGCAAGAAAACACTTTTTACTGAGCTAGAACCACTTGCTCAAAAATTACAAATAAACGCGATTGTGTATGGTGCCATGGCCGATGATGTTGGCACACACCGACCAGGGCATCGTGCGGCTGCCGAGTTCCAGATACGGAGTCCCCTGATT
>JBCDFA010000210.1:0-13575 GCA_039178835.1 Chloroflexota bacterium | reverse complement strand
TGGCTTCCTACGAGATATTGGCAGTAATCCAGACGCGTGACAGGTTGAGTAGCGTGTTTCATAGGGCCTAGCATACCCGATACCTCAATAGGATGACAACTCAGCGCAGGAAGTGATGGCATTCTTGCGTAAGTCCTGTTTGTTTTACCGCTTACACAAAACCACATAGTAGCGACCCCTTCATAAAGTGTTACAAGTGATTACTTTCAACATTCATGCTTGATGTTTGAGTAGATGCTCGGGTATGCTAATCATGTCGGGTTATTCGCTGAAGAGACTGGTTTGTCTGTCCAGGCGTTGGGTAACTTCCCCCTGTCGTGTAACCATGTATCATTGATTAACGCTGCCTTTAACTTAGATCAAGCATTAGGCAGTGGTGTGTAGCATTCAAAGGAGTTGTTGTAAGATGAGTGATTTTTATGGCCTGTCAACCAGAGGTATTGCTAATCAGCACCTGCGTTTGGAATTTCTCGCTACTGCCGGTCCCCGGATCGTGCACCTCTTTCTCAATGGGTCGGAGGAAAATCTCCTGGCCGAGGTGCCAGATGTGACATGGGAACTGGCAGAAGGAACCTTCTACATTCGTGGCGGGCATAGGCTCTGGCATGCCCCTGAGCATTTTCCACGAACCTATCAGCCAGACAACGAGGGCTTGCTTATTGAGGAATTAGCTGATGGTGTACGCCTCACCCAACCAACGGAAGCCGCCACGGGCATTCGCAAACAGATTGAAATACACCTGCACGCGGATAAACCAATCATCACGCTCAACCATTATCTGCACAATGATGGTCTCTGGTCGGTAGAGTTGGCGCCGTGGGGGATTACACAGATGCCGCTGGGCGGCGTGGCGATATTGCCTCAACCGTTCCAGGGCGACCCAGATAGCCTGTTGCCAAACCGCAATCTATCGCTGTGGGCCTATACACGTCTCGACGATCCGCGCCTAAGTCTGCACGATGACTACATTCTGGTGCAGGGGCAATCGCTACCAGAAGCCCTCAAGATTGGTTATCTCAATACCCGTGGCTGGCTTGGCTATCTCTATCGGGGTATGTTCTTTTGTAAACAGTTCGCACCACAGCCAGTGCAACAACACCCAGACAACAATTGTAATACCGAATGCTTCTGTAAAGATGCGTTTCTCGAACTAGAAACACTGGCCCCGCTTACGATTCTGGAGCCGGGTCAGGTCGTTGAGCATACGGAAACATGGATGTTGTATCCGAACATCGAGACACCCGCGACGCTTGAAGGTGTCCGCAAACTGGTAAAAACGCTTGATCTCGACTCCCAATCAACCTGAATAGCGGCCATGTCTTAAGTAATCTCGGCGAAGAGTAATGAGACATACAGTAAGGATCGTGTTATGAATATACCATGGTACTCTGGTGAAATGTCCTATGTCACCACCGCGCAAATGATCGAGGTAGATCGGGCGATGATAGAAGATTATAAGATTGAGTTGATCCAGATGATGGAGAATGCCGGGCGCAACCTTGCGGCATTGGCCAGAGCACGTTTCTTGGGTGGCAATCCGCAGGGGAAGCGCGTCGTGGTGCTGGCTGGCACCGGCGGAAATGGTGGTGGTGCGCTCGTCTGTGCGCGTCGACTACACAACTGGGGCGCACAGGTGCAGGTGTTCGTCACAAAGCCCGACTCAGCCTTCACCCCTATCCCGGCCCATCAACTTGACATCCTGCGGTGCATGCAGGTGCCGATCTATCCAGCGAGTGCACTCGATCAGGCTCAGACTGCCGATCTCATCGTTGATGGCGTCATTGGCTACAGTCTGAAGGGCACTCCCCGTGATACTGCGGTGGAGCTGATTACATGGGCAAATAAACAGAATGCGCCCATTTTAGCGCTGGATGCACCATCAGGCGTCGATACCACTACCGGCACCGTGTTCGATCCGGCCATTCAGGCTGTCGCAACTATGACGCTGGCATTGCCCAAAGAAGGTCTGCGTGCAGCAGGTGTCGATGAAAAAGTGGGTGAGCTGTATCTGGCTGACATTAGTGTGCCACCGTCGCTGTATGCCGAACCAGCACTTGCTCTGAATGTTGGTGCTATCTTTGCCGAGAGCGATATTGTACGTTTACGATGAAATAAATGTCTTTTGGTAGACATAACGTTAGAATGAACAATGAGAGGGAATGTAACTTGTATGTCTTCAAGGCATAAAAAAGGTGAGGCTCTTCGCCCATTTGTCAGACTTGGTCGTGCCGATTGTGGCGATGTATCGATTGCGATGCGTAAGGAATGGTTAGTAACGAACGGACTGGGTGGGTATGCCGCCGGGACAGTGAGTGGTGCCAACACCCGTGGCTATCACGGGCTGTTGGTGGCGTCACTACGTCCACCACTTGAGCGAACGGTACTGGTTGCAAAAGTTGATACGGTTGTGCACTACGGGGGTAAAGACTATCCGCTCTTTACCAACGAGTTTGCCGATGGCAGGATCGATCCACATGGCTATCGGCACATCGAGTCGTTCTGTCTGGAAGGATCGATTCCGGTTTGGAAGTATGCACTCGCTGATATCCGCCTGGAGCAGCGCATCTGGATGCACCACGAGCACAACACAACCTACGTCACCTATACACTCACACAGGGGCCCCAGCCTGTCTCGCTGACCCTCACCCCACTTTGCACCTATCGGGACTACCACAGTCACACAGAGGGAGGCTGGTCATTTGATATCACACCAGTAGATGGTGGCTTCGAGGCCATGGCATTTGAAGGAGCGCAACCATACCGTGTGCTTCTGGATCAGGGGAAGTTTCTGCCTGATCCAGCATGGTATCGGGCTTTTGGACACCGTGTTGAGACCTATCGTGGTCAGGTCGATAGCGAGGATTTACTCGCGGTTGGTCGGTTCAGCGCAACGCTCCAGCCGGGAGAAACGCTTACTCTGATTTGTTCGACCAAAGCGATCATGCCACATGCCGGTCTAGAATCACTCCACCAAGAGCAGCAACGTCAGATGCAGCTTGTGCAAACAGGGAAATGTGCGGACGCACCGGCGTGGATCAAGCAGCTTGCGCTTGCCGCCGATCAGTTCATTGTTCGCCGATCATCGCAGCAAACCGACAATGACTCACAGCACGGTACAACTGTGATCGCTGGCTACCCCTGGTTTGGTGATTGGGGCCGCGACACGATGATTGCGCTACCGGGGCTGACGCTGGCAACCAATCGTTCGGCAGTGGCAGCCAGTATCCTACAGACCTTTGCCAAGCACATCAGTCAGGGCATGCTCCCGAACCGCTTTCCCGATGAAGGTGAGCAGCCGGAATACAACACGGTTGATGCAACGCTATGGTATTTTCAAGCGATCTATCAGCACTTTCTACACACTGGAAAGCGAACCCTCATCAAAGAACTCTATCCCGTTTTACAGGATGTGATTGAGTGGCATGATAAAGGAACGCGGTACCATATCCATGTCGATCCGTCCGATGGGTTGCTGTATGCAGGAGAACCGCACGTACAACTTACATGGATGGATGTCAAGGTCGACGATTGGGTGGTCACGCCACGGATTGGGAAACCAGTCGAGATCAATGCGCTCTGGTTTAACGCATTACGCCTGATGGCTGAATTTGCCACCTTATTGCGTAAATCGAAGGCTGCCGAACAGTACCATATGCGAGCTAATGTGGTGTCTCAGAGCTTCCAGAGCCGCTTCTGGTATGCAGACGGTGGATACCTCTATGATGTGATCGATGGCCCGGAAGGTGCTGAGAGTACAGATGGTAAGCGCTACGATGTGAGTTTGCGACCCAATCAACTCTTTGCTATCTCGTTACCGTTTGCGCTGCTTGATGAATCGCAGGCCAAATCAGTTGTTGATGTATGTGCACACTATCTCTGGACATCCTATGGTATCCGCAGCCTGACACCAACCGATCCCGCCTACATCGCACAATATGGCGGTGATCGTGTGCGACGCGATGGTGCCTACCATCAGGGGACGGTGTGGTCGTGGTTGGTGGGGCCGTTTGCGCTCGCTCATTATGCGGTCTATCGTGATAGTGCAATGATCTTAGCGATGCTGGAAGTCATGGAAGACCATCTAGCGGATGCATGTCTTGGCTCGATTAGCGAGATTTTTGATGGTGATCCACCACATGCGCCACGTGGTGCGTTCGCTCAGGCATGGAGTGTTGCTGAAGTATTGCGTGTGTGGCGTATCGTGCAAAATGAAATGAGTACAAACCATAGTTGAGGCAGTATTTTCATGAAACAGACCGACGAATACAAACGGCTGCTGGCGTATCGTGAGCGCCGGTCGAATTGGAAAAACTGGGGACCGTATCTGAGTGAACGGGCGTGGGGCACCGTGCGTGAAGACTACAGCGAGTACGGCTCGGCATGGGAATTCTTCCCCCACGATCATGCACGGAGCAGAGTCTATCGGTGGAATGAGGATGGGCTGGCGGGGATCAGTGACCGCAACCAGTATCTGTGTTTTGCCCTGGCCCTGTGGAACGGCCACGATTCGATTCTCAAGGAGCGCTTGTTTGGGCTGACTGGTTCCGAAGGTAATCATGGCGAGGATGTGAAAGAGTACTACTTTTACCTTGACAGCACTCCCACCCATAGCTATATGAAGATGCTCTATAAGTATCCGCATGCAGCTTTCCCCTACAGCGATCTGGTGGAGGAGAATCAGCGGCGGGGCTTTACGGACTTTGAATACGAGCTACTCGATACAGGCGTCTTTGATGAGGATCGCTACTTCGATGTCGTAGTCGAGTACGCCAAAGCTGACCAGAATGACATCCTTATTCGTATTAGTGTGACCAATCGGGGCCCTGAGGAAGCTACGTGCACCCTCCTGCCAACACTGTGGTATCGCAACACATGGAGTTGGGGTTACCCAGATGGCCCGATGGGCGATGTGACAGGCAAACCAGGTATGCGACAGATCGATAGCGCAGATGGCATATCGATGGCACAGGCTGATCATCCAACACAGGAAACCTACTTTCTGTACGCCGCTGATGCATCGGAACTGCTCTTTACCGAGAATGAGACCAATGCCGAACGTCTGTATGGATCGCCAAATGGTACACCTTATGCCAAAGACGCCTTTCATCGCTATGTAATCGATGGTGACAAAACAGCGGTCAACCCTGCAAAGCAAGGCACAAAAACGGCGGCACTCTACCCACTAACCGTTGCAGCAGGACAAACACAGTCCATTCATCTGCGCCTATCAGAACAAGCGCACGCCGCACCGTTCGATGATTTTGGGCGTATCTTTGGTCAACGTCTAAAAGAGGCAGATGACTTTTATGCAGCAGTGCACAGCCCTGACTTAAATGAGGACGAACGACGCATTCAGCGACAAGCGCTGGCCGGGATGCTCTGGTCAAAGCAGTTATTTTACTATGATATGGCTCAGTGGCTACGGGGCGACCCGGTGTCCGCACCACCAGAGGGCCGCAAAGAGGGCCGCAATCACGAATGGGAGCATCTCCACAACTTCGATATCATCTCGATGCCGGATAAGTGGGAATACCCATGGTATGCTTGCTGGGATCTGGCGTTCCACTGTCTCCCACTGGCGCTGATCGATGCCGACTTTGCCAAACGCCAGCTTGAACTGATGACTCGTGAGTGGTACATGCACCCCAACGGCCAGTTGCCTGCCTATGAGTGGGCTTTTGGCGATGTGAATCCACCGGTCCACGCCTGGGCGGCCTGGCGCACCTACAAAATCGATACGAAACAACATGGTCAAGCCGACATTAGTTTCTTAAAGAGTATCTACCTGAAATTGCTGCTCAACTTTACCTGGTGGGTCAACCGCAAGGACGAGGATGGGAACAACATCTTTCAGGGCGGTTTCCTGGGCCTGGACAACATTAGCCTCTTTGATCGGAGTTCCGTCCTGCCTACCGGCGGTCATATCGATCAGTCTGATGGGACATCCTGGATGGCGTTCTATAGCCTGGAGATGATGAGTATCGCACTTGAGCTTGCCAAAGAAGAACCGGTCTATCAGGATACGGCAACGAAGTTTTATGAGCACTTTCTGGGGATCGCCCGTGCGATGACCGATTGCGGTGGAAGGGGACATAGTCTCTGGGACCCCGAAGACGAGTTCTTCTATGATGCGCTGCACCTGCCTGACGACAGTATCAGGCCCTTAAAGGTACGTTCATTGGTTGGGTTGATGCCACTGCTGGCGGTTGAAACGATAGAGCCAGAGATGCTCGAAGAAATGTCGGTTTTTGCCCGCCGTATGCACTGGTTTACCGACAACCGCCCCAACCTGAGCGGCAACATGGCGAGTATCGATGTGCCGGGCGTTGGTCGGCGTCATATTGTGTCGATCCTCACCCGTGAGCGCCTCATCAGCGTTTTACGCTATATGCTCGATGAGAGTGAGTT
Source organism: Chloroflexota bacterium (assembly GCA_039178835.1). Classification (GTDB taxonomy): domain Bacteria; phylum Chloroflexota; class Chloroflexia; order Chloroflexales; family Roseiflexaceae; genus AL-N1. The sequence goes on along the minus strand of JBCDFA010000210.1, from coordinate 7,167 downwards.
TCTCTCCGAGTATGGTATTCGGTCGTTGTCTAAAGTCCATGACAGTCGCCCCTACAGCGTGACGGTCAATGGTGAGACGTTTAGCATTAATTATCAACCAGCGGAGTCGGAAAGCGGACTCTTTGGCGGCAACTCCAACTGGCGGGGGCCGATCTGGTTTCCGATCAATTACCTCATTATCGAATCGTTGCAAAAATTCCATCACTACTATGGCGATGAGTTAAAGGTTGAATGTCCCACCAATTCTGGTCAGATGATGACGTTGAACGAGGTAGCGACCGAGCTATCGCAGCGTCTGATCAAGCTGTTTGCCCGCGATGCACAAGGCCATCGTCCGATCTATGGTGGAAATCAGATGTTTCAGGAAGATCCGCATTGGTGCGATCTGCTCCTCTTTCATGAATACTTCCATGGAAACAATGGTGCCGGTCTTGGAGCCAGCCATCAGACCGGCTGGACGGGGTTGATCGCTAAGTTGATCCAGCAATCGGGAGGGTAAGGTGATTGCACGTGTTATTGAAAGACGAAAGGAAGGCTTGTAGACATAATGTCAACACATTACGATGCAATCATTATCGGGGCTGGTCAGGCGGGCATGCCGCTCGTGAGGGCGCTTGCTGGAGCCGGACGTAAAACGGCCATTATCGAGCGGGAGCACGTCGGTGGGACGTGTATCAATGAGGGATGCACGCCGACCAAAACGATGGTGGCGAGTGGTCGTGTCGCGTATCTTGCCCGACGAGCCGCTGACTATGGTGTGCATACCGGGCCGGTGACGGTGAATCTGGCGGAAGTACGCGAACGTAAACGCAAGATCGTGGATAGCTTTCGGAATGGCGCACAGCAACAGATTGAGGGAACCGATGGTGCCGTGCTTATCTTTGGTGAGGCGAGTTTTACAGGTCCTAATAACATTGAGGTAAACTTACTTGCAGGTGGCACTCAGCAATTGACGGCTGATACTATTTTTATAAATACCGGTGGTCGGCCTGTTAATCCACCGATTCCTGGTCTCGATAGTGTGGATGCGCTCGATTCAACGTCCATCATGGAACTCGACACGGTGCCGGAACACCTCATCATTATTGGCGGTGGCTACATTGGGTTGGAGTTTGGCCAGCTTTTCAATCGCTTTGGTAGCAAGGTCACGGTGATCCAACGCGGTGGGCAGCTTGCTCCTCGTGAGGATGCGGACGTAGCCGAGACCCTGACCGGTATCCTGCGCGAAGATGGGATGTCGATCCTGCTCAATGCAAAAACCAAGCAGGTTCAGACAGGCCAGAACGGCACTATCAACGTCACGGTTGCTACGGCTGATGGTGAACAGGTTCTTAGTGGTTCGCATCTGCTGGTGGCGGCTGGCCGTGCACCCAACTCCGACCGACTCAATCTCTCTGCGGCAGGTGTTGCAACCGACAAGCGTGGCTTTATCACCGTCAATGAGCGGCTAGAAACCAATGTCCCTGGTATTTATGCGCTCGGGGATGTCAAAGGTGGCCCATCTTTCACGCATATCTCCTATGATGACTACCGTATTATCGCGACCAATCTGCTCAAGGGTGGCGATGCCACCATTACCAACCGACTGGTTCCCTATGTGATGTTTACCGACCCACAACTGGCGCGTGTGGGGCTGAGTGAGCAGGAAGCCCGCGCTCAGGGTCTCGACATTCGCGTTGCCACGATGCCCATGAGCTATGTTGCGCGTGCACTCGAAGTTGACGAGGCACGTGGGTTGATGAAGGCCGTGGTCGATGCCAACACCGATCACATTTTAGGATGTGCGATTCTGGGTATCGAGGGTGGTGAGGTCATGGCGGTGATCCAGATGGCGATGATGGGAAATCTTCCGTATACGGCACTTCGTGATGCTGTGTTTGCCCACCCGACTCTGTCGGAGTCGTTGAACACGCTGTTCAGTATGATCGACAGCTAATCTGTTCTACAAAAAACGAGGAGTGTGACACTATGATGAGTGGTCTCAAAGGTAAGAATGTGCTCGTAACTGGTGGTACATCGGGCATTGGACAGGCGATTGCTGTACGTTTTGCTCGTGAAGGAGCGAATGTCGCTATCAACTATCGCAAACGCCCAGAGGATGCCGCCGAGACAGAGCAACAGGTGCAGGACTGCGCCCGTCAGGTCAACCAGCATGGCGTCAGGGATATTCTGGTTCAGGGTGATGTTTCTCAGGAAGATGATGTCGTCTCGATGGTGGCCGACACGATTGCGAAGCTTGGCGGATTGGACATCCTGGTCAACAATGCCGGTATCCAGATCGCAGGCGACTCGCACGAGTTGACGATGAAAGAGATCGATGCGGTGTTAAATGTCAACCTGCGTGGTGCGTATATGTGTGCACGCGAGGCAATCAAGCATTTCCTCGATACCAACAAGCCGGGAGTTATTATCAACGTCTCAAGTGTGCACCAGCTCATTCCCAAGCCACGCTTTGTCGGTTACTCGATGAGTAAGGGCGGCATGCAAAATCTCACGCGCACCCTCGCCCTCGAATACGCTGGCCGCAACATTCGGATCAATGGTATTGGTCCGGGTGCGACGATCACGCCTATCAACAGTGCGTGGGTTGATGATCCTGAGAAGGCCGAAATGGTTCTGCAACACATTCCGATGGGGCGCGCCGGTACATCTGACGAAATGGGTGCTGTTGCAACATTTCTCGCTTCTGACGATGCGGCATACATTACCGGGCAGACGTTGTATGTTGACGGTGGCTTGACGCTCTATCCCGATTTCCGCACCGCATGGTCAAGTGAATAGTCAGGCCAAAAATAGGAACAAACACAAAAACTGGTGGTGTGGATCAACCACACCACCACGCATGGCAGCGAACCGCAACAGTGACGAAAGGAAGCTCCCGATGGCAGACCACAACAACGTCAAAGATATCGTCCAACAGGGCTATGACCAGGTTGCTCAGGACTATGCCCGATTGGAAGGAGACATTACTTGGCCACGCATGAAATGGCTCAATGTTTTACTCGAAGAGCTAGAACCAGGTGCATCTGTCCTTGATCTAGGCTGTGGTTCGGGTGATCCAGTAGCTATCGAAGTGGCGAAAAATTATCAGGTGACCGGAGTGGATATCTCAGAAACACACATTGAGATGGCACGTAAGCAGGTCCCTGGTGGCACCTTCCTGCACGGGGATGTGGGTTCAATGGTGTTTCCACAGGATTCGTTTGAAGCTGTGGTATCCTGCTATACCCTTGAGCACATTCCTCGAAAAGAACATCAGGCGATCTTGCATAGGATCAATCAGTGGCTCAAACACGATGGCTATCTGCTGCTCAGTATTGAGGCAGAGGAGTACGAGGACGAGGTTGGGGAATGGTTAGGGGTACCAATGTTCCTCAGTTGCTATGATCCTGAAACGATGAAGCAAATGGTGATCGATGCAGACTTTGCAATCATTCAAAGCGACATTGAGATACAGATAGAAGGTGGCACAGCGGTACCCTATCTCTGGATATTAGGGCGCAAGACCTGACTGAGGCACCACAAAATCGATAGTCATTCACAAACATCTGGTTCAAAACAACAGCGCTATGAGAAGTGGCTCGTGAGTCCTTAGGTTGTCATCTCAGACCCTTAGTGAGCCTCGGAATCCCCGAGCAGAATAGAAAGATGTCGCACCGTTGTGATAGACGAAAACATGGCCAAAGCGATAATCACAAAAGAGAGCACCACCGAGCTTTCTGATATCAGGTGGTGTTTGCACCCAGCTCGATGTTTTTGTATCGAAATGCTCAAGTGCCTGCAACGCTCGATATTCTGCTTCTGTTAACAGCTCGATGCCCATAGCAGCGGCGATATCAATAGCATTCCCTGCTGGATGTATTCCTTTCTTTTCGCGCTCCTGCTGCCCCTCACGGTCATAGCAAATGCTTCGACGGCCTGCGGGGCTTTCCATTGAGCAATCAAAGAAAAGGTATTCGTCTGTCTTGGTATCGTAGCCAAACACATCTGGCTCACCGCCAGTGCTTTCCATCGCATGGAGTGAGACTAGTTTTTCAACCCGTTCCTCAAGTTTTGCTTGTACTTTAGCCCATTCGATACCTTCATGACGGTGCATGTTTTGCTCAAAACGGTCCTTCAACGTTCTTAGCAATGCCTCACCTTGTTCTGCTGACAATTCTGTTTCTATTTCAACTTGTGGAATAGGATTACCTGTGCCCTTTGATGCTTTTGGCTGTGACTTCTTCACTTATTATCCTCTTACTACGACGCTTCTGAAAATTGGTATAGTATCACATGTGCATTTTGTAAAGAGTATATTACGCTTTGTCCTGCGAGAGTACCATAATGTTGCCACTATTATCCTTGAAAATGGCTTCAATCATCCCATATGGGCGATCTGTAGGAGGTTGTATAAATTCTACACCTCTGTTCTTGAGGGTCTCATAAGTCTGGTGACAATCGTCGGTTTTCCAGGGACCGCTACCAAGCTTGCCCGCTTCCACAAGGTTTCGCAGGTGATCGGCTTCCTCTTCGGTAAACAGTACACCAGGTTGTATCGCTTCCAGTTGAAATTCAAGATCTGGCTGGCTTGGCAAACCGACAGTAAGCCAGCGAAAATCGCCGTTTGTGAAATCGGCACGGATTTCGAACCCAAGCTTTTCGGTATAGAAGCGTAGCGCCTCATTCTGATCCGTTACCCAAATAGTTGTAACCGTAAGTCTGTTGAGCATCACGTATTTCCTCTCAGTATATTTCGTGATCTTGTATCATACATTTGTGCTATTTTAGCATTATTGTACAATGGATGTTTCTTGAGAATTGCCCTATTTTTAATGATCTTGATGCAGTTCGATATGCGTAAGGAGGCTGATGATCATCTTCTGAGAAGCCTGTCACATAAGTGATTAGGTATTTGCAAGCTGTGTGGGTAGAGGGCGGATGCGCCAACGCCCGTAGGCGACGAGGACCGCGAGTACCAGCAGGAAGATGTTGCCCTGGATCATAACGATCTCGCCACGCGGGATGTGAAAGATGATCGCGCCAACCATGTTAATGACCAGCCCCAACGCTGCCAATGGCGTCAACCACGTGTAAGTTTTTATTACCCCGGGCAGGATGAGACCGACCACGGCAGCAAACTCAGCCACGCCGATGAAGATACGCAGACCAAGCGGGATGGCGTAGAGCCATGCTAAAAAAGGAAGGTCAGCAGGCGGCACGAACTTGAGGTACCCATGATAGGCAAATGTCACGGCTAGAAGCACTTGCAGTATCCACAAAACGATAGTTATCATAGCTAAACGCTCCTTAATTCAGCTCGATTACTATCTTGATGATAAAACATGTGTTCTGTAATGTCTTCTCGAAAACTGTCCAGTTCTTAGCGATCTGGTCGATCTTTGATGTTATGGCGTACACATACGCACAAAGGGACATAGTTAGGGGTGCGTGTAGGGCGGCAGCAAGCCCGATACGCATTGGGAGAGAGGCCGGCAACTTTGCGAAACAAGGTGCTAAATGATCCTAGACTTTCGTAGCCAACGGTCACGCAAATCTCCATGATACTGAGATCGGAGTTCCGCAAGAGTTCTTTGGCTCTGGTAATACGTAAGTGGATGAGGTATTGATGTGGAGTTTGCTTATAGATGCGACGAAATAACCGAATTAGATAAAATGGCGAAAGCGCAACAGCATCACTCAACTGCTCAATCGTGATCGATGTCGCATAATCCTGATCGATCATCCGGCGCACTTGATGAGCTTGTTCGTGGTGCTGCACAGCAGTCTCCTCACATTTTTGTGTGAATATGAGACCTACTATAACACGACTCCGACTAACGATTATTGGTCGGTGGAGTCGAATAAGAATATGCTTCTTGTATGCTGCAAGTTAAGCGCATTCGGTACATGGATTTGAGAATTTTCTTGAACAAAGCTGCGTAAAGCACTCTGAAGATAGTCCTTAGATCAGCTATATCAATCTTGACAAAACCTTTTTTAGCGGGTATATTACTAGTTGGCTAGCTGTTTGGAGGATGCTTTGCACGCGACTATTTTTGCCTTAAAACGCGCATACCAGGCAACTCATAAATATATCAATGACCGCCTATCGGATTATGAGTTAAGCAGCGCTCAACTCGACATTCTGATCTATCTGTGTGGCTGTGAGCAGCTTGAACAACGTCGGTTGGAGAGTGTTCTTGGAGTAACATCAGCCACTATGGCAAAACTCTTGATCAGTATGGAAAAAAGAGGACTGATTAAGCGAATCCCTAGCCTGAACGATGCTCGCGTCAAAGATGTTATGATCAGCCCAAAAGGAAAAAACCTGGTGGATGAAATCAGACACGAACAGGATGTGGCACTGACTAAGCAGTTCTTTGAAGGATTCTCCAAAACTGAGATGGCCTTATTGACTGAATGGTTGCGACGGGTAGCGCATAACATGGGGGATACCAGCGAGAATATTTTTGATTAGTTTTTTAGCTTTATTACTAGCTGGCTAGTGATAAGATATGTAGAGGCATCAATGAAAGATAAAACGATTTTGGTAACAGGAGCAACAGGAAAACAAGGCGGGGCCGTTGCCCGGCATCTGCTCAAAGCGGACTTTCAGGTGAAGGTGATAACTCGTCATAAACGTAGCGAAAAAGCGCAGGCATTACAACGCCAAGGCGCTGAGTTGATAGAGGCGGATTTAACGGATAAAAATTCACTGGAACAAGCTATGCAAAAAGTTGATGGCGTTTTTTCAGTCCAGAACTTTTGGGCAGAGGGCGGTGGTTTCGAGGGTGAAATCCAACAGGGAAAAAATCTAGCTGATGTGGCAAAACAGGCTGGTGTTAGCCACTATGTGCAGTCTACCATGGCAGAAGCAGACTCATTTTATGGGGTTGAGCATTTTCAGTCAAAACAAGCGATAGAGCAATACATTGATCAAATCGGGTTGCCGCGAACCTTTATCGGAACTGTTTACTTTATGGATAACTTGCTCGATCCACAAATGGGTGGAGCAATGAGCTTTCCTGTGTTGTCTGGTTCTCTCAAGCGGGATACACGTTTTCAAATGATGGCAGTGGATGATATCGGTGGCATTGTGTCGACTGTATTTCAACAACCAGATCGTTTTATTGGTCAGAGGATCAATGTGGCTGGTGACTGTCTGACTGTGTCTCAGATGAAGGC
>JBCDFA010000209.1:0-13655 GCA_039178835.1 Chloroflexota bacterium | reverse complement strand
TTGTTATCGATGAGTTGAGACGGATGGGTTTCTAAAGATGCCATTGATGGTTGGTGCTGCTCATCTCGCATGCGGGCCAGCATGATCTGTGGATCAGATAACGCATCAGCTGATAACAACGCAGCCATGCGATCCCGCTGTGTGGTCAGTTCGTGATACCGTTGTTGGCAGGTAGCACACGATGCAAGCTCTGTGGCAACACGTTCCTTTTCTTCAACAGACAACTCACCATCAATATAGGCACGTAACATTCCTTCATCACAACACTGCGTCATGGTGTCCTCGTATCTAACACATTCGTGTGCGTCATCGGCACCGATTGCTCATACAAAGCAAGAAAAGCGCGTTCAGCCCGACTCAAGAGCGTTCCTATCGATCCAGTCGATACATGCATCGTCTCGGCGATCTCAGCGTATGAAAGACCAGCGTAACGCAAGAGCAGTAATGTTGCCTGTCGTTCTGGAAGCTGGCGTAACACCGCCCGCACCTCAGATCGCGCTTCGGTACGCAACACCTCATCATCAGGATCAATCGAAGGTGGTGGCTCCACAAGCCGCTCGAGTCGCTCACGTGACCGACGTTGCCCACGCAACGCATTGTAGCCACGGTTCAACGCCACGCGGCACAACCACGCGACCAATTCCGTGCCAAAAGCCAGACGTGGTGGCTTTCGATAGAGCGTCAGAAAAGTTTCTTGCAGTAAATCTTCTGCCTCTTCACGACGCCCTACTAAATGATACAGCACACGATATACTTGACTGTAATAACGATGAAACAGGATTTCAAAGGCTGCTTCATCACTATGAGCTATACGCTCAAGTAATCCAACATCAGTCTCGTCCAAGATGATATCCTTCTGACATACGTATGTCTCGCTCATCTACATATACAACACCACCACATTCCTTTTTGTGACTCCTCTATTGTTTGTGTCATTGTAGCATTTTGAGTTGTGCGAAAGAGTTATGATTATTCTTAGAGTTTCATGACAGAATCATTACATCCTCCAAGGCTTTCTAAAGCTATAAAAAGCTACACATCTCTATTAAAGGCATTGAAAGCCACATTTGACCCAAATGCTTTATTACAAAAAGTGTTGACAGATGATGTAGAATGCCGTCGGCTTTACAGATTTCGGAGGTCAGGGGGCTTTCATAATGGTTAACAATCGGTTATTCAGGTCTGTACGCTACCTCACGATTGTGCTCCTCACACTTGCATTATTGGTCGTAGCTCTTCCGTCGCAGGCCGCTCAGGTATTCACGCGCACGACACCAGCCGCATCCAACACCTCACTCTCCAACGCTCCAGCGGCTGACAGAACGGCACAGGCATTTCTCGCAGACCAAACCTACACACCCGTCGGTCCTGGTGTTCAGCTCGTTCAGTTCAATCGCTTTGACGCTCGTGGTCTGGCTCGTGGCCAGATACTCATCGTTGATCTGAACAATCCACTGGTCTCGGTGGATCTCCTCCATCCTGGCTCAGTGGCCGCAGCAGAACCATTATCGACCATGGTTTCACGCAGCGGAGCCATCGCGGCTGTGAATGGTGATTTCTTTGATATCTACCATACCAATGCGCCATACGGTGCCGAGATATCCAAAGGAACAATGCTGAAAAGTCCAGTGTATAACTGGCCCCATGTGGCAGGCGTTGGCTTTGATCGACTCGGGCGTGTTGCCTACATGGGTCTCGATGGAGCCGTAAACCTTCCCAGTGGGGAATACCCCCTCAATGGCCTCAATCACCATATTCTTGATGAGAACGGCATCGGTCTGTTTACAACTGCCTGGGGTGGTGCCAATCGTGGACGTGCTGTGACCCATGCCAATGGGACTCCGATTCGCGAGGTGGTGGTCAACAACGGCACAGTTGTCTCCTCCAGTGAGAATGCTGGCGAGGGATGGATTCCCCCAGAATCATTTGTGCTGCTTGGCCGCGAAGCAGGCGCGGACATTCTTGGAGGCCTCAACCCTGGCGATCCGGTTTCGATGCGTTATGGCCCTCGGACAGACGCTCCGGTACCCTTCGATTTTGCTATTGGCGGACGCGAGATTCTCATCCGGGATGGGCAGACTCCTCCCCTTGACAATGGCAAATCAGAACCACGGACTGCCATTGGCTTCTCGGCTGATGGGCAACGCATGTTCCTGGTCACTGTCGATGGTCGCCGTCGCGACACACGTGGCCTGACCCTCCTTGAACTGAGCGATTTACTACGCAGCTTTGGCGCTCACAATGCAATGAATCTGGATGGTGGCGGATCAACGACTATGCTTGCACGCAAAGCAGGTGAATGGGGGCCAGAGCTTATCAACCGTCCGGCGGGAGGAGGAGAGCGCTACATTCCCAACGGCATCGGTATCTTCGTGCCACCCGGTAGCGGGCAGCTCACGGGCATACGTGTGGTACCCATTCTCGGCGAAGGTGCTAATCGGGTCTTCCCTGGGTTATCGCGCACACTCGTAGCCAAAGGTTTTGATGAGACCTTTGCTCCGGCGGGGGCGTACAGCGTGAGTTGGCAATCACTCGCCCCAGAGTTTGGCTTTATGGAGAGTGATGGGGTGTTCCGCGCTGGTCAGACCGGCACCGCTTTTGTGCAGGCGCAAAACCCTGGATGGGATGGCGTCAAAACCAGTGATCCACAACCAATGCACGTGCTGGGACCATTAACCCGTATGGATGTGAACCCACCCATGATCGAGTTTCGACCCGGCGATGGCTCCACTTATTTTGCGCTCTATGGCTATGATCCTAATGGTGAAGCAGCCACAATCGAGCCACGCGACGTGACACTTGAGTATGACACAGGCATGCTGGATATCGTTCCTGCCGACGCCAAACACTTTCAGATCACACCTAAAACCGACCGTGGTATTACATTTGTAAAAATGCATGTTGGTGGTGTTACTCATGTGATGCCCGTAAATATAGGAATCGTCTCCATTCCGCTCACCCCGTTCGATAGTATCGAAGGTTGGTCGTTCAATGGCTGGAACAGCGAAGGTGGTATCGCGCAGATACCCTCACTCGATGGGCAGGGACTCCTCCTGACGTATGACTTCGCGCAATCCGCTGAACCACGCCGAGCCAGCGCCGTGCTCGAAAACCCGATGGATCTCCAGGGCTGGCCCATTCAGATGGGTGCTTGGGTTCATAGCGATGGACAGGGACAACATGTTGTCTTTACACTGCGTAGCGCCGATGGAAACGTGTTCGATGTCTACGGTCCACGAGCTACCTGGGCAGAGTGGCAATTCGTCGAGGTTGAGCTGCCACAGGAAGCCCCACGACCACTTCAACTGGTCGGCATTGGCGTTATTGAAGACGATCCGGGCAGGCAGTACACAGGGCAAGTCGTCTTTGATAGTCTCGGCATTAAGGCCACCGTCCCTTAATCGACAACACATCTTGATGACATAATGTTCGAGAGTCAGCACTGATCCAAAGAACAGGAGGCTGGCTCTCCTTTTGTCCAGTTCTTTTCCCACAACCTCCTCTACAATGAGAAATACAGATTTCTCTAAACTGACAGGAGGCACAACAATGACACAGGAAGCATGGATCAAAGTAGCTCATATTGCTGATTTTGCCACAACTGATCGATACGTGATCAATGCAGGAGATCGACCTGTCCTGATTCTCCGACATCAAGATCGCTTTTATGCCGTCGACAATCGCTGCCCTCACATGGGCTTTCCACTCGATCAGGGAAGTGTAAAAGACTGCATTCTGACCTGTCACTGGCACCATGCACGCTTTGATCTTGCCTCTGGTGGCACGTTCGACCAGTTTGCCGACAATGTGCGGGCCTATCCGGTAGTACTTCGTGACGACGCTGTCTGGATCGATATCACACCACAGCAGGATGCACGAGCCTATCAACTCACACGACTGCGAGATGGGCTGGAACGCAATATTCGCCTACTGATTGCCAAATCTGCTATTGCGCTACTCGACAACACTGGTGACTCACGTGAAGCATTTCGCGTTGGCCTTGAATTTGGCGCGACCTATCGTGTCAATGGCTGGGGACAGGGGCTAACTATGCTTACTTGTTTTATGAATATGCTCCCAACCCTCAACCCGGAAGACCGTGCCCGCGCACTCTACCAGGGACTACACGCTGTGGCGGTAGACACGGCTGCCATGCCTCCGCGCTTCCTGATCGTCCCACTCCCCAATCAGGACGTTGATCTACCAACACTCAAACGCTGGTTTCGTAAATTCATCGAAGTGCGTGATGACGAAGGCGCCGAACGCTGCGTCGTCACCGCAGTACGTAGCGGGGCTAGCAGCGTAGAACTGGCCGACATGCTCTTCGCCGCTGCCACCGACCATCGGTATCTCCAGATAGGGCATGTGCTGGACTTTATCAACAAAGCGCTGGAGGCACTCGACATTGCCGGGTGGGACCTGGCAGAACCAGTGCTGGCCAACCTGACCCGTGGTATTGCCAACGCAGACCGGATGGAGGAGTCCAACGCGTGGCGACACCCCATCGACCTGATAGACCTCCTTGAGACTGCTTTTGCCGAGCTTCCTGATGCCGTCCAGGCTGGCGAAGTTGCGCGTCAGAATCAAGCAACACTAGTCTGGGACGGGCGTATTCCGCTGGCCCAACAACTGCTGTCCGACGATCCACAAGCCAACATCGATGCACTTCTGACAGCACTTCGCGACGGCGCAACGAGTGAGCAGATCGCCGGGACAGTTGCTTATGCGGCAGCACTTCGGATTGCCCACTTCCACACGTCCAATGAATTTAGTGACTGGGACACAGTTCTGCATACATTTACGTATGCCAATGCGGTCCACCAGGGAATCCATCGTATCACTCAGGGCACCAGCAATCGAACCACGCCGAATGCAACTACTGAGCAACAAATGTTGCCTCTGCTGCGTGGCGTGTTCGACGCAGCGATGAGCATCTTTTTAGATCGATTTCTCAACATTCCACCGGCCAAGATCCCGCAACCACAAGCACACAATGAAACCAAACCAGTACGCGAATTACTTCCATTGCTTGATCACCAACAACAGGTCAATCAGGCTGGAACCTTTGTGGCTGAACAGATCGCAACAACATATGAGCGCCACACATCTGTTGAGCATCTCCTTGCGACCATTGGCAAGGCGCTCCTGCGCGAAGACCGCGATTTTCATACCATCCAGGCTATTGAAGCAGCCTATGCACAATACACCTTGTTACAAGGAACAACGGAGGGAATGCATGTGTTAATCGCGGCAGCCCGCTACCTGGCTGCCCACGCACCAACCATGCGTGCACAGGAACAGACATTTCAGATTGCCGAGCGGCTGCATCGCGGTGAGCAACTGCACGAGGCATAGCTCATCCTGAAGCCCTAAAATGCACGTCGTTATTTCTTTGGAATTACAAAGTTGCACTTGCCAAAACAAAACATTTGTGCTATACTTATTGAAGTATGACCTTGATCCCACGGCGCTACCTGGCTGGAGCGACCAAACTGGTACATATGGAACGAGTTTATAAGTATTGAACACGAGTAATATCCGGTCGCACGGAACCAGCCACGCGTGATCGGGTAGGAGGACAGGACATATGCCCCCTCGCAAAACGACCAACGACGAACGAACCGTATCACGAACCTACCGTGCCGCCATCCGTATTGGCGAAGACTTTATTACCCTTGAAGAAACGGTCACGCTACCGGCTGACGCGACAGACGAGGATGTGAGCAAAGCAGTTGGGCTGGGGCTGCGTATCTATCAGACTCAACGTGAAGCCATCGAAGCACAGATTGCAACGCTACGTGAAGAAGCTGCCACACCCGCCCCGATCACCGTGCGCGATCCCGAGTCACCGGCGAGTGACAAACAACGCAACTTTATCGCGAATCTTCAGGATGGGCTGGGCTGGACCAACGAACGATTAGCGACGTATGCCAACGACCAGGGGATCGATCTGGTGACGGTCACCAAAGGTCAAGCCAGCGTGTTTATCGACCAACTCAAGAAAGTTGCCGAGTCAGGAACAGCTTATAACACATCAGAGCAAAGAGAGACGAGCAATAATACCAATGGCTCGAACGGGACACACCAGCAAGAAGGCAGCCTGGTAAACGACAAACAATTGCACGCACTGGAGCGACTAGCTGATCAACATGGGTTTGATCTCCACAGCGAAGCCCAAGAACGTTTTGGTGTGAGCGTTGATGAAATGAGTAGCAACCAAGCAGCAACACTCCTTCGCGAATGGCAACGCTCTTCTACCTTACCCCGCTCAACCGACGAAACGTTGTTGTAGTCAGCACCTCTGGCTCCGCAGGTAAAACAGTCTACCTTCTGCGGAGCCAATAGAACCACCCAGCGTCCACGCCAAAGTCCCACCCACACTCCTATCAAAACATCCAATCTGTCTATATAATCTGGAGACGCTGATCGCCGTGGTCAGTGACATTGAATACGAGTATGTAAACACGAGGTAAGAGTTATGAAAAATGTCAAAGGAACCATCAATCGCGTAGAACTGATTGGCTGGCTTGGGGCAGCGCCAGAACAACGAACACTCCCTTCAGGCACGAACGTATGCAATTTCCGAATTGCCACCAAGCGTCTGGGAGGACGAGACGACGATGGCAACCGTGGGATCGAAACCGATTGGACACCAATCGAAACGTGGGAACGCCTCGCCAATCAGTGTGGTCAGTCTCTTCGCAAAGGTAGTCGTGTGCGAGTCATCGGAAGCCTGATCACTCGCTCATGGCAAGACCGTGACACGGGCAAGCAGTTTTCCAAAACGATTGTACGTGCTGATGAGGTGCTCTTTCTTGACCATTACGACCTAGCCACCAAGAACACCGCATCCGAAGAGGCCCTACCGTTCTAAAACCGCTACGTGACGGAACCTGTGATTCACGGCCCCCCTTCTTGTCTTCAACGGCAGGAAGGGGATTTCTTTTGCCTGAATAGTTTGTACTTGTGCCATAGTAAAAAACGACTACCAATGTGGTAGCCGTTCAGTCAAACAAGAATTTAGAGGCTCAGGAACAGAGGAGGAGAAACAGATTAAACGAGACACAGGTACTATGCAAAACCTATGCAGTAGCACCGGCAGGCATAGCATTGGGTGGTCCTACATATTCCGCATTACCAAAACCTAGAATGAGAACGAAGATCGGGTTAAGAAAATAAAGACCTAGCGCAAACCCTATACCCTTCCCAAAAGCTCTTGCGAGATCAAACCAAAGAATGACAAGGACAACAATATTAGCAATTGGGACAAACATCAACAACAGCCACCACCATGGACGACCTATCATTTGTAGCATGACATACACATTATAGATTGGAACGATGGCAGCCCATCCAGGCTGACCAGCTTTGGTGAATATCTTCCACATCCCTACGAGCAATACCACGCCAACAACTAATGTTAGCAGAAGACTAATAATACTGGCCCCTTCTTCACCCTGTAAAAGCGCAAGCATCATTGACATCATTACGAAATACTCCTTAGCTACAGTGTAAAATGAATACGCCTCTATTCCTGACAAACCTATATACAGAACGACTTCCAAGAGGAACCCGCCTGGCCAAAGCATACGATAGACATAGGCAACTATCGATCACAACTTGATGCCGATCTCATTCCAATCTTTATGTGGTATAGTGTCATCTGTACACAAAACTATTTACTCTTTTTTATCTTTGCGTTGCTTGTCATCTGTAAAGCGAAAGGACACGGTGCTATGTACCGAAAACTCCTCGATACGCTTAGTCAGGAAGTATCTGGTGTAGCAACCAAACAACTCGTGGCACATATCAGTCAGTGGCATCGTATCCAGGCCAGCCCTATGTACCGTGAGGCGGCGCAGTGGGTCGACACCACGCTATGTAGCTGGGGAGTTGCAAGTCACATCGAGACCTTTCCTGCTCGTTCAGATGTGTGGGCGTGGTCTGAGCCGATGTTTCAGGAGTGGTGGTGTGACACAGCGACATTAACCCTGCTCAGACCCGATGGCACAACCCAGCGCTTGGCTGACTATCGCGAAGTACCGCTGTCACTTATCCCCCGCAGCGCACCAGCCAGCGGTGAGTTCGAAGTTGTCATTGTCGATGATGGCACATGTATAGAGGACTACGATCAGGTCGATGTGCGCGGCAAGATCATTCTCACCAAAACCACTCCATCTGCTATTCACGGCCTGGCCATCGAACGGTTTGGTGCGGCAGGAATCATCTACGATGGCATGCGTAGCATCCCACACGTCTGTCCTGCCGGGGATCTGCAGGATGCGATTCAGTATGTCTCATGGTGGTGGTGGGGCAACGAGACACGCGCCTTTGGCTTTGCGCTCTCTCCACGTGCTGGTGCAGAACTACGCCAACTCATCGACCAACACAATCGCGATGGGAAGGGGCCTGTGCGGGTGCAGGCCATTGTACAGAGCCATTTTGCCGATGGCGAAGTCGAAGTGGTCACCGCGCACATCCCTGGTGAAACCGACGAACAGGTCATGGTGGTCAGCCATTTATGCCACCCAGCCCCGTGTGCCAACGATAACGCAAGCGGTGCCGCAGCCGCGATGGAAACTGTACATGCATTACAAACGCTCATCACCAACGGGAAGCTGGCCAAACCCAAACGGGGCATACGATTTTTATGGATGCCAGAAATGACCGGGACATACGCCTATCTTGCCGCTCACGAAAACGACCTGCCCAAAACAATCGCGGGTCTGAATCTCGACATGGTGGGTGAAGACCAGGACCAATGTGGCAGCTCATGGCTGCTGGTACGCACTTCCGAAGCCCTGCCAAACTTCGCCTCGGACCTGCTCGAAGCCATGCGCGAAGGGCTTTTTGGGGAGTCACAAACGTTTGCTGGCACTGGCAGTTTCCCACTGTTCCGCCACGCAGTCACCCCCTATGCCAATGGGAGCGACCATTTTATCCTGACTGATCCGTCGGTTGGCATCCCAACACCGATGCTCATCCAATGGCCAGATCGCTTCTATCATACGACAGCAGACACGCTTGAAAAAGTATCGCCGAAATCGCTACACCATGCGGCAACACTGGCCGGAACGTATGCCTACTGGCTCGCACAGGCAGGCAAAGACGAGGCACTCTGGCTGTCGCATGAACTCAATGCACGGTTTGAGCAACGCCTGACTCGTGAACTACAGCATGGCGTCACGCTGGCACTCGAAGGTCTAGCGCCGGAAGGACCAAACTGGCCAGATCGACTTACGTTCTGGATTGATCGGCAAGAGCAAGCGTTGATAAGCCTGAAGCGGATTGACCCGCGCTTTGAGCCAGAGACAGCGTGTAAAATGGTTCGAAACATAGGGGCAATGGCCTGGTCCAGAGTGAGCAAAATTCTACAGGATTGGCACTCCACAGAACAGCCAGTGCTTCACAAAGACATTGCGGCACTCGTACCGCAGCGACGTTATCGTGGGCCAATTACATTGTACGCTCATATCCATAGGCTATCTATGGAGGAGCGCGATCAGGCATACACTATGCTGCGACACCATCGACAGTTCGCTGGTGTCCCATCCGATGTCGCGCTCTACTGGGTCGATGGACAACGCACACTAGCACAGATTCTCGACCTGGTAGAGCTAGAGACGGGTGTGCGCGATCCTGAGGCGTTGGCCTACTACTTTCGGCTGCTTACCAAACTTGAGTTGCTCGAATTGAGCCATAGGGGTCGGTAGTGAACACTCTTGATGAGAAGGGAGAAGTGCTCTCTGATAGCAAAACTTCTTGACGTCCCGCTGCAACACATAATGTAGGAAAAAAGAGACCCGATCACGTGCAAGAGATATGTGGTATTATTTATAGAATAGCATTGTTTCTCGTCAAACCGTCATTATCCGCTACGTTTACCATCCTGGTGCCATCCTGGTGCCACATCTTTCCTGACAACCAAATAGTGAAAGACGCACACCTATGCACAGAGCACAAATCGCCCAAGAAACCGTCAAAATCCTGGAACACGGACAGTACCGTACACCTCAGCGAAAAGTTGTATCAATCGAGGCTGAACAACAAGCTTGTGTGGCCAATACAACGTACTACGAACCTGAGACGCTTACCACCATTCGCAACGATGTTTTGTCAGAACCAGCCCGCTTCGATGAAACGATCTTTGAATTGGCCAATGAGACAACGCTCCAGGGAGCTGCGCGTATCACCGCAACAGGTTCGCATCAGCGTGTTGGCGTACTCAACTTTGCCTCTGCCAAAAACCCAGGCGGTGGTTTTCTCAAGGGGGCTTCAGCTCAGGAGGAAAGTCTGGCCCGTAGTTCGGGACTCCATCAGAGTCTGCTCCAATGTCGGGAGTACTACGATTTTCACCGAACACAAAAAACATGCCTCTATTCGGACCGTATGATTTACTCCCCTAGCTGTCCTGTCTTCCGAGACGACTTGGGAAACTTCCTTGATGAGCCGTATCTGGTTGATTTCATTACCAGCGCAGCACCGAATGCTGGTGCAATCCAGTACAACGAGCCAGAAAATACTCGGCACATTCCTGAAGTTTTTAACGAACGAGTCACTAAGATGCTTGGTCTGGCGGCCCATCACCAATGTGATACGCTCATTCTGGGGGCCTGGGGCTGCGGCGTCTTTGCCAATGACCCGTTCATGGTAGCCGAGATATTCTGGCAACACCTTGGTCCTCAGGGAGCTTTCTCGGGGCGCTTCGAGCATGTCGTATTTTCAGTACTCGACAAAGCCAAAGATCAACGACGCTACAAGGCTTTTGACCAGTACTTCGCACAACACAGCACTGCGATGTAATGTAACTACTGGCAAAGCCCTCTCCCCCAACGAAGCGGGAGGGGCTAAGTTGTAGCTACCTGATAAAACATATTGGTCATCAATTCACCACGAGCATTAGCAAAAAGCAAAATCCGCACACAACAAAACCCTTACAAATATAATTACCTATACCCACCGTTATACGTTAAGTCGATCTGTTTAGCGCATTCGGTAGGATTAATCACAATTACACAAGCGTTTCTAGCGTAGCAAATCGGGTATCAAGAAGAGCACTATTCCATCGGAAGATACGGTTCTTCTGGTACGATATGACCAATGATGAGCTTTAGAAACAGAACGGGAACAAACCACTCTAAACCCGGCGTTGGAGCAACCACATAGCTATTGACAATGAGCGCACCACAGCAGACCAGTAATGCCAGCGGACGGCGGAGATACAGAGGTGCCTTCAAGATAAGCAGCGTCGTAATCAGTAGATACCCGCCAATAACTCCAACGAAGTACCAATCCAGAGCGCGAAACAACCACGCAAGAAGTGCAATATGCAAGACGTGTGCACATACAAACAAAAAGTGCTGTATAAAACTCTGACCGGGGCGATGATACCAGCGCTTGGTCGTCGATGTCGCATGAGCAACAACACCTCCCCAAAGATCCAATCCAATACATACCGCAACAATAAGCTGAAGAATACTCCAACCAGGATTGTACGAGACTGCGTAGAGTAGCGGTAACACCGCACCAAAGATACTTGCACCAAGAATAAGCCATGTTTCCGCACGGGTCGCACCAGGGCCAATGAAGCCATCCCATTGACCAGCGAGTCCTGCACGAAGTGGAGGGACATACCAGCGTACATTGGGAAGGTTATTGATTGAAGATGCAGAAACAGGATGAGGTTGTGAAGAGGATATATTTTCCATATGGCACCTCTATAAACTGACTGGTCGGTTTACTATTAGAATAGCATGCTCCCAAGGCAGAGTCAAGGGGGTGATGGAGCAGTGGAGCGTTGGGGCGGGGGAGCATAGAACACCTAAATAGAGGAGGCGAAGGGTTAGGGGTTAACAGGATAAAGATTGGGAATGAAGTCTTCTCTTAACCCGTTGATCTAGCAACAATATTCCACACATGCGTGCTACAATCACAGAAGTAATATCTACATCTGCTGTACACTTTCTACTCTAAGGTTAAATATGGGATCAAAATACACTAAGCAAGATTTACAGACACTCACGGATTATGTTGAGTTTGAAAGCTTCTGTCATAACCTTATGTCTTGTGAAGGGTACAAAAATATTGAGCCGCTAGGTGGTGTACGGGACAAAGGAAGAGATGCCATCCACATTGGTAAAAGCAATGGAGAGATAACGATATTTATATATAGTGTAGAAAAGACTTGGAAGAGAAAGCTACACGAGGATGCAGAAAAGATATACGACCACAACCATTCTTGTAATCAGATTGTTTTCTTAACACAATCATATGTAACCTCTACCCTACGAGACCAAGTTAAAGAGAATATCTTCGAAGAATTTGGATGGGAGCTAGACATTTACGATGTAGAACGTATAGCTACACTTGTAGACAATCACTATCAGCATTTGATTCACCTTCATCCGAGTATTTTTGTCATATCTATCCAAATACAAGATAATTTGGATTCAGTGAATAGTGATATTGTTACTGCAAAATTCATTCGTGAGTGGAGGGATTTTGAGTCCTTTCTTTTAAGCAAGCAGAGCCAAATTCCATTAACTCAATTCGTTTCAAAGATGGATGGAGAATGGACAAGAAAAGGGAAATTCATCTGGATTCTAATTGCTCTAGAAAATAGTAGAGTTATATACACGCATCAAAAGAAACTTGCTGAGGATTACTTTGAGAAATTTCAAGGTGTCACCTCAGCAGAAAACACAAATATTAAGCTCACAATTGAGGATGTTTTTGCGATCAAAGAGCTTAACAATTTAATACAAGGCTATTGGGATCAATACCGTATGAGATTACAAGAACCTCCGCAAAACCTTGACAACCAACATCATGTTATACCCGACGATTCCCATCGAGATAGTTTTGATGAACAGAACAAGCTATGGTACTTTCATGCTCTAGCGTGGACACATCGTTTTGTCAGGAGTAGGTGAACATTCATTGATAGACATGGGTTTATTGACACAAAGAGCGGTTCAACAACACAGAGACATACGAGAGGAGCGACAGCAATATGAATAACACAATCCCTAATCAAGAAGATGATGAGATGCTACCTGAATATAATTTTTCAGAGGACATTCGTGGAAAGCATTTTCACGCTTATCAAGGTGGCTATAAAGTCACTATTCATAAGATTGACGGAAGTACTGAAGAGCACAATATACGCTCCCAGATGAGGCCGTTATAATCGATCCTGATGTACGTACCTATTTTCCAGACGCTGAAGCTGTTAATACAGCACTACGCGAGTTGATTCAACTCATACCACGCGATAGTACTTCAAACGAAACCTCATAAACACTTTTTCGCACCTCATATGCAATTTTTCATACGCCACCCAACACACCGCTACGTGTTATCACTCAAGCCGTGTATAATGAAATCGTACCCATTTCAGCACATCAGCTCGTTGACAGAGAAGGGGGACTATCGATGAACCAATCTAGCTAGTGGCGCTGCGCTCTTGCCCAACAGGTCGCACCCGACTATGCTGCCAATCCACAGGTTGCTGCTGTGATGGTTGATGGCTCGACGGCACGTGGGCATGCCGACCGCTACTCCAATATCGAGTTGGGGGTGTTCTGGCACCAGGCCCCAACCGATAACGACCGTCAGCAAGCGGCAGAGCGTATCAACGGCGACCTGCTCAGGCT
>JBCDFA010000208.1:0-13665 GCA_039178835.1 Chloroflexota bacterium | reverse complement strand
CAATGCAGATGAGCAACGTACACCACCTCGACGCCGTCAGCCTGAACCGCCAACATCACGCGCAAGTACGAATCGGACACGTGGGCCGGAACGGAGCCGGCCATCAAAACAACCAGTACCAGAGCTTCCTCAGGAAGATGAGACACCGCCTGATCCCGAAGCACTGATCGCACGACTGCGACAGCGTCGGGAAGCGCACGAAGCCACACAGAAACCCCAGTCATCTCGGCGGCGCACAAAGGAAACGGCAGCTGTTGAACCACGTTTTGTGGCTGGAGAGCACATTTTCTGCCTACCATATGGAAACGGAAGGATTGAAGAAAGTCGGATTGAGGATGGACGTGAGGTGTTAAGTGTTGTTTTTCCTGACCATGGCGAACTGACCATCGATCCAGCAGTCAGCCTTGTGCGAAAACTAGATGATGAAGAGCAGCCTGATACCCTTCTCTGAGGAGCCCTATGACCAACCATGTTCTTGTAGCACCTGAACGGCGAGCGTTTGAAGGACCATCCGTGTTTCTGGCGGGCGGTATTACTAATAGTCCACGATGGCAGGATGATGTTATCAATTACCTGACTGCAACACTCGATGGTATTACGATCTTTAACCCACGCCGTCCCAATGATTTTGGCGATGTCACTGTCGAGTATGAGCGACAGGTGATATGGGAGCTTGATCATATTTTTGCCGCTGATCTTGTGTTGTTCTGGTTTCCCGCCGCCGAATGTCGTATCACTCGCATCGAGTTTGGTCTGGTCGTTGGCCACAACAAGCCCGTGGTGGTTGGCGCAGACCCACAATTCGTCAACTATCATTACCTCACACTGTTGACCCAGCGCTACAATCTCCCATTGTACGACCAGTTTGATGCACTGCTGGCCGCAACACAAGTATGGCTGACAAACAAGCAAGCCTCATATTAGATCATCCAAAGGTGGTAACCCTTTAACAGCTTATTAATGGTTACCACACCCTACCAATCACTACTACCACATAAAATAATGAAAAAATAGTCATCAGAAGAGCGTTTCTTTCTCATTGTCATGTACGCCAGATCGGTGTATCATACACACATCCCGAGAAAGGAATACCATGAGTAACCGCGATCAATCCTGCGCGAGCTGCGCCCATTGGGATGGATCAACTGACTCCTATTTGGGCGATTGTCGCAACCCATTTTTTTACAATATGCGAACAGCCTTCAATGATACCTGTGGGGAGTTTACCTCAGATGAATATCGTTGTACCTCTTGTGGAAGCATCAATGTGACTAAGGTTCGTGCTACCAAAACGTGTAACGACTGCTTCAAGATGTGGTAGGTTCCAACCACGCCAAGCTCACACTGTTGTGAGATAGCTCAAGCTACCACCCTGCTATTTGGGTATACGAGTGATGCGTGATAGGGTGTTTTTTACTGGCCTATCTTGCCGGCATATGTCTGCGCAGACCTGCAAATACTTCAGCCAACGACTCGCGTTCATCATTGTCTAAGTCGTTGTAGAGTGCTGCAAATCGCTGTTGACAGTCATTGATTATAGCATCGAAATCCTGGCTTGAATGGACCTGTTGTAGCCACCAGAGATCGCGCTGTAATAGGGCCAACTGAAGTTCTGTTTCTGTGTAACGACACGCAACAGATGGAAGGCGGTCGGCTTTTGCGGCTGGGTAGTCAGTATGTTCAATTAATGCATATGGTTCCAGCTTGAATAATCCGGCCAGCAGTACAATCGTGCGCTCACCCGGCACAGCCAGCCCGGCCTCAAAGTGCGAAATGGCCACACGCGAGAGGGCTATGCGTTCTGCCAGTTCTTCTTGAGTCCAGCCACACTGAACCCGTAGATAGGCAATGCGTTTTCCCAGTGTCATCTTTCGATTGTATCATCAACAATGTGATAGTGCTGCTAAGGGAGTTAGCAATCGCCTTTGGCCTGTTCTTGACCCTTCCTGTGAAAATAATATAGCAATAGTTATGTTGATCAATCTCATTATTGTGTCCTAACATTCTTTCACATCTCTTCATGTGCCAACGTCAGAACCATTTCCACGACTTGTTCAAGCGGCAGCGTGGTGTCGATTTCGTGCGTTGCCCCACGCCGCAAGAGCGGTTCGACGGTTTCCAGATAATGGAGTACCTCGGCACGTTCTTCCGGTCGTTGCCCATACGGATTATTGGTTCTATGCGTTAAGCGTTCGATGAGTACTTCAGCAGGAGCGCTCAGAAGGATGATATGAGTAAACTGGGAATAAAACTTGCCCTGATTTTCCGCACAGCCACTGACGAAAAGAATAGCTTCCTCATCACGTGTCAACGCTTCTTGTAGACGATCTTCATACCATAGCTGATGGCCATCTGCATTGTGCACAGACCAGCCGGGCTCATCCATATCAACTGCCAGGTAGCCTTTTTCCCGCAGGATGCTAATGATCGTCGATTTGCCCGTTCCTGACATGCCTGTTAGCAGGATAGTACTCATAACGCACGCCTTTGCTTACGGAAGAACGAATGTTACGTTAGAGAGTATAGCAAGGGTGTTCGGATATGCCTATCGTTCGATTCGACGAATATCAGTGGTGTTTCTGTGGACATGGGCGCAGAAGCGGCCCCAAAGCGGCCCTATACGAGCGTTTTGGAATCACGGCCCCATCACTATATTTAGTCAGCCAATCCCAGTGTCTGAACTACGTCAAGCACTTTGGTGACCAGATACGCTTCACAGTCATCGAAGTGTGTCATCAAGGCTAACCCATCGGAGACGCCTAACACCATTAAGGTTGTAGCCAACACATCGGCCAGCATTGTGTTGGGTGCGGTAACCGTCGCGCTGGCCAGTTCGGATGGTGAATACCCAGTGCGTGGATCGAGGATATGGTGCTGCATCCGGTCATGTGAGTACACCTGTTGATAGTCGCCCGAGGTTGCAACGGCGCCGTTAGCAATATTGAGATGTGTTAACAATCCCTTGCCCCGCTCCTTGCGTGGTGAGGCGATGCCAACTTCCCAAGTTTGTTCAGATGCACGCTCACCTATCGCCATAAGGTCCCCGCCTGCATCCACCAGCACGTTGGTGAACCCATGGGCCTTGAGCATCGCAACACCAGCATCCACAATATACCCTTTGGCAATGCTGTTCAACGTCAGCCCCATACCTGGTTGGGTAAAATGGATTTCGTTTTCTGCTACGACCATGTTGCGGCGATCAACCAGTTTACGTGTTTGATCGATCTGTTCAGCAGAGGGCAGGCTTTGCTGGTTGTTCCAACACTCTGCATACAGATCGCCAAGCGGTTTCATTGTTGGATCGTATGCACCATCTGACAGTACGCTAATCCTCATCGCTTCTTGAACAACTTCATACAGTGCCGGGGGTGGCGCTACCAGATAGCCATCACGATTTAGCCTCGAAAGCTGGCTGTGGGGGTTGAAGCAACTCATGATCGCTTCCAGTTCGGCCATTCGATCAAAGGCTGCTGTGACGGCTGTTTGCGCTATGTCGTGATCCTGACTCACCAGCGTGAGACTCACGAGGGTACCCATCAGCAGTCGTGTCTCATTGATCGTCTGCAGCTGACTCTGTGTTTGCAAGCCCAAGCCTAATCCAGTTGCGACACTTGCTCCGGTTCCAACGGCCAGAACACGAATAAACTGTCGACGGGTGAGCGATTTGCCTGTTGGTTCCATAATGTTCATGAGTGACCTCATCTGACAATCAGAGAACAGCGATAACATTCACAACCAGTTCAGACAGAATGAGCACCACACAGAAAATGATATAGAGCAACAGGGCTAGCTTGCCGATGCCGGATTTTTTTTGCGGAGTGTTTGCCATATTTCAGCTACCCAGGTACGAATCATACGCATAAAATCGGTAATCGGGTCAATAGGACAGATGTAATTGCACCATGGCCGTTTCCAATACAGTGCCCCCATCATAATGAGACCCAGCAGGGCAAACTGCGTTGGTGAGCCGACAAAAGTGAATAACGTTCCGAAAATCTCAAAACTGGTCACCCCAGGATTACGCAGCAACACCGCTAGTATGATGGCCAGCCAGGCCAAACCACGCTGTAGCCACTTGAGTTGCCAGCGATAGTGATGTGGGGTTCGCACCTTGGCACCACCAATGACTGCCATACATTCCTGGGCGGCCCCAAAAGGACAGAACCATTGGCAATACGGATTCTTGTTGTCAACCGTGAAGACGAACAGGATACCACCCAGCAGGATGTACCAGTAGATTTGGGTGTGCCAGTCTGGCCAGAAACCGAGCAAGAGTTGATTGACGTAGGTAATGGTAAAGGAACTGTTGTAGATGAAACCAAGTGTCACTAGACCAATCAACATCGCGGCCCAGCGCAGTTGGCTTGTGTACTTAAACTTGCGCTGATGTGCCACATACCCGATGGCGAACAGCGCGATCAAAATGAGTTCTTTAGGGCCAATCTCGATAGCTGGCTGTTCAGGTGGGGGGATCACGTAACCGAGTTGGTCACTGGCGATTTCGTGAACACTCTGCCGTACCGAGTCAACGATTGCACGTGACGTAATCGTTGCCCCACTTACCGCGTCTACATCTTCGTCAAGAGTGAGTGGATCAGCGTATGTATTGCCCGTGAGCGACTCGATTAGGTCACTGTCCAGGACACGATTCAGGAATGACGGGGTTTCGCTTTGATCGACAAGGGTTGTGTTCAGCACCATCCCTTCCATGTTAACCGCCACTGCGATGGTCAGTGGTCCACCATATCCATCAGCCGTACCGACTCCGACATACCCTAATTGCGTTTCGGTGGAATCACTGGCAGCATAGATCGTATCGGTCACACGATCAAAAGAAGCCGCTTCTGGCATGGCCTCTTGCAGGCTTGGTTCAAGATCGGCTTCTCCAAGCATGCTACCGATAAACCATGCGATGACAATGGTGACGATGGCGATAATGCCCAGCCGTCGGTCCCACTTGCGCTGATTAATCTTGCGTTGTTTCACGTGTATTGTTGATGACTGTGCTGTACTCATGTCGACCTATGTTTGTGCAACCATTCTTGTGAGTCAGGATGGTGGGGACAGATAGGACACTTTCCCCACCAGATATGTCAGGCTTTGATATGAATATAGGTGTCTTTGTTCCAGAAATCGCGTGGATCGTCACCTTCTTCTGCGCCAAACCCGGATGCATCATCGAGTTTCAATAACAGTTGGTCTAGTGGACCAGACTTGACGCCAATCAGGATACGCGTGGCTTCGTGCAGCCAGCCTTCGGGCTTGTTGAACGGACATACCCGAATGCAGTTCGAACAACTACCACCGACATCGTTCCATAACTCAAAGCATTTATCTCCCTCCATGGGCCAGTGATAATAACCTGGGACACCAGACTCAGGTGCTTCGTAGGTACGCTTACCTTCACTGAGCGCATCAGCCGGACAGAGTTCTGCACATTTGCCACATACCTCACAAAACTCGGTTACGCCAAAAGATATGGGCCGATCAGTGAGTAGTGGGAGATCGGTCAGCACTTTGGCCAGGCGCACCCGTGGCCCATACTGTGGAGTAATCAACATGCTGTTCCGCCCAATCTCACCGAGCCCGGCATCGACAGCCATCGGCTGGCTGAGAGCGTGGTCATTGCCCATTGGAATGGCGTTGTATCCTAGATTGCGGATAAAATTGGCCAGACAGGCACTGGTGAAAGCCATACGCGAGTAACCATTCGCCGTTGCACCAGTGGTGATTTGCGAGATGTTGGTGTCGATGCCACCCTCATCCATCTCAAAGGTCATTACCACTACACGATTCATCGAACGGGGGATGAGTTTGACTTCATCCTGAATCACCGGAGCGTCGACCTCATCAGAGAAGCGAATCTCTTTGGCCGTCGCACGCATCATCATGCCCACGTCTATATTTTCCATCATGCCTGGCATATCCGACATCTGTGATGGGTCCATGTTTTCCATCATACCAGCCATTATGGCTGGGTCCATAGTCTCCATCATTTTTGGCAACATCTGTTGGATCATTTCGGCTGGCATGGTTTCGAGCATCTCTGGATTAACGTTCGCCGGCAGTGCCGCAGGATCAACATTCTTCATCATCCCCATCAACATTTCTTTGAGGGTTTCGGGTTCCATGTTACCCAACATCTGGGGCAACAGCTGTTGCAGCATAGCTGGGTCCATTACTTCCATTGGAGTACCACCACTCGATATCATGTTAGGCATATCACCTTCGTGCGTGTAGAACCAACGCTCATTCAGGGCCGCGATACCAACTGTGGAGGCTCCATAGAGTTTAGCCGAGCGCTTAATGATCTGGGATACCTCTTCAATAGTATAGCCGTTCTCCTCGGGAATCCAGCGTGTATCCGGCAACTGCTTCATAGGATTACTGGTGTTCCCCTCCCAACTGTACATGCTTTGGTCGAACATGAAGGTTGCGGCACCGATGTCATAGGCATAGGCCAAACGGTCGTCTCCCCGCTTGTTTTCTGCAAGGTTCTTGTTTGTATTCTCCTTCCGTATACGCATTGCCTCTGGTGCACGACCAAAGCTGGTCTTGTATAGGGCCGTCTGTGTGTATAATGAGTCATCAATGTCATAGGGGGGAGTGTCGTGATAGCGGATGTAGAAGCCTTCGGCATCCTTGGTCGTTAACATCTCACCATCAGTAGCAATATCGATGACACTGGCAATACCGAGGGCTCCGGCAGTAATGCCACCAATCTTGAAAAAGTCACGTCTATTGATACCATGTTTTGCTGCCATACCTTCACTCCTTATGATAGAACTCTATTGTTCATTACTTAGCAACAGGGCTAGGCTTGCCCATATTTGTAGATGTTTCCTTGGGCTTGGCGAAGACCAATCTTCCCAGCAACACAGCCCAGATAATACCAAAGAAAGCGGTCAACAAGCCCATAACTAACGCTGCTTGTGGTGCCCCTTCCGCAAGGAAACCATAGATGACTTCTACGACAAAGACCATGTACAGGACATTGAGAATAGTGAGTGACCATTGCCACCATGAGAGGCACAACGCTTCGCGTTTGGCATAATCGACCAGGAACAGTACAACCCACATCGCTAAGGCTCCAACAAGTAGATGGATCAACATACGAAGCTCCTTTCCTTAAAGTAATGCAGATGTTATTTCTATCTATCAATCGATAGGCTGCCATCAAAAAATTTCAGGATTGCCTTTCTATTGAGTTATCATCCCATCCGAGACAGGTTGTACAAATATGTCGATTACAGCAAGTGGGGTTGTTATTCATCGCTGCTATCGACGCGCTCTTTATTTTAGGTGCACTATTTGTCTATCGATTGATAGATAGACAAATAGCAAAGGAATAATGCTGCTTTACTTACCTATCGATAAGTAGATTTTAGTGCATTTTCTGCTCCTCGTCAATAGATTGTTAAAGGATTTTGCTAAAAGTTGTGGAATGACAATTGCCTTCAGTGCAGCAAATCACCATTTTCAAAAGGCTTGTGTTTTTGATACATTACATCAAAAGGTGAAAATGCGTTAAATGCATACGATCATATTCTTTCCATCAAAGTACTCCGACTCTAATGATTTGAGGATTTGTGTAATGGATGTTGAGAAGGTTATCTATTTTTCACAGAAGGATATTTTATCGGTGGTCAATAGATCGGCGATAATGGACTTATTTCTCACCAAGAAGACGGGCGAGGCTATGTCCAAAATGTACTGGACTGAAATCGACGCGATTCCCCAATCCTATAGCGAAAAACAAATTGCCATAACCTAATTGAGCACAGGTAATAATCCAGGCCAGTTCATCTGCCGTAGCATCATCACTCACCAATGGCTGTAGGTGTTTTTCAAAAGCATCGTGCATATTGAGAAACTGTTTCTGAATATGGTTCATCTCTGTTTCTGAGAGCTTCGTGAACTCTGGTACCAGCCAGCTAATACGACGATTCATGCTCATAATGTCGTCTAACGTTCCTGCATAATAACGCAGAAAATCTTCTAATGTTTCAAACTCTTGGTCCTGTAGAAACTGCTGAACATCGAAAGTTAATGACTGAATCACGGCTCCCAGGATGTCGGATTTGCCACCTTCAAAGTAGTAATACATGGAGGATGTTTTGCACCCTGCTGCATTAGCAATTTGTTTGATCGACGTGGCGGTGTACCCTTGTTTCATAAACAAATCTCGGGCACTTTCAATGATAGCCTGTTTTAAATTGGTTTCTGTGCTCATAGGCCTGACCTAACTATCGGAAGATAGATATTAATATTCCATTCTATTTGACATCACTACGATATACGTGATATTCACCATCAGTTGTCGAATGACAACACCTCCCAACCAGACTGTGTTGCTATAAACGAATACGCCGCTTCATCACTGATGGATAAGTTGATTGCTCGAAGCCAAGTTGTGTATAAAAGGGTATACGTTCTTCACCACAAAACAGGATAATCTCTTCGACATGTTTTAGACGATCTAAAATCTGCTCCATCATCGTACCCCCAATTCCCTGGCCCCGCAATGATTGATCAACAATAACATCTTCGACAATAGCACGATAACAGTCATCGGTTAGGGCCCGTGCAAATCCCACAAGCTGATTATCATGCCAGGCCCCGAGGCAGATTGGTGTGGCTTTCAACATCCCTGCGATGTCTGCAACTGTGCGGGTAGCCGCCCAATTTGTTTGTTGGAACAGCCCCCAAAGTTGCTGTGCAGAGATGCTGTGTGTAAAGGAATAGGTGATGTGTGGGATTGAGTTCATATTTTCCATCAATGTTTTGGACCCATTTGACTACGCTCTATCCAGCCACGAAATTCATCGATACTCGCAGGCTCATTGGCACGATAGATCTGAGCAATAGCCTCTGGGCTCAGACCCTCACGATCAAAGAAAAGAATGGGTAATGTACAATTGCAACGTGTGAGAATTACAGGTTGTAATTGTGTGGCAATCTGTACACACAGATCATCGAACTGGTCGCAAATCTGGCTACCCTTGATTTCATAATCTTGATGATCAGTTTTATCATACCAGAGTCCCAGGTGTTCAATCCACTCCTGGTGTAATTGATCCCCTGTCACATCATCATCAAAGTATGAACCAACGCTGGCATGGATTGTTGAGAGCCAGAATGGATTGTTCCATTTTGCTTCATCACTATCACTTGCATAGGGCCAGGTATCACCCTGTTGTCGGGGCGTTGTAGCATGCCATTGTGTGTATGTGTTGTACATGAGATGGATTGTCGGAAAGCGAAGATCGTCATCTTTGTTTAGACTGACAAACGCTAAGGCATAGATATCATCGACATCTTCCCAGCCATGTATAGCATCAGCAAAGAGTCTATAGATGTGTTTCCCGAATTCGTGCATCATGCCTCACAAATATTTCAACAGACGTACTTCAGTAAGGCCGTTTAGTCGGTATCCCAACTTCTCGTTGACACGAATCATTGCTGGGTTGGCGCTTGATGTCTCAAAATAGGTCTGTCCATCATCGATACATCGTGCAAGATTATACGCTTTCAAGTAGGTTGCAACTCCACATCCACGGTAGTCAGGATGAACGGCGGTGCCACTCTTGTTTTTACGCACAGCGCTTGTATAGGCAATCAGTGTATCATGGTGCTTCATCATTGCGAAATGAGCAGGGTTAGCAATAGTGCTGAATTGATTTCTCTAGGTCTCTTCGTCCTCGTCAGATTTCCAGGTTGGATCAGGTGACTCCCAACCGACTCTCGCGTAACGATGCAACTCGATGAGTTGGTCAATCAGCGTATTATTGGTCATTATCTCAGCTTCGTAGGTCGTTGCTACAAAGCCATCTTCCGTGAGCCTCTTGCCCAGCGCATCCCAAAGGTGATACGCAAAATTGTCGGCAGACAACGACATGCTCCGCATACGATGTATCTCACGAAAACCTTTTGATAGAGCGAACTCTAGACTGGATACCATCTTTTTAAGGACACGTAATTGGAGGTATTTGCCGTCTTGGTTTCGTACATGTGTTTCAATATAGTGCAAGGAATATGTTCCGATCCCTCTGCCAGTCCACTGTGGATGAATCAAGAGGTTCAGTCTGAAATGTGTTGCATCAAGTTGGTATGCAGCAACATATCCTTTGACCATCCCTTCATGTTGATAAACAAATTTTGCACATGCTTTATCGAGGCTTTCGATCTGCGTACAT
Organism: Chloroflexota bacterium; assembly: GCA_039178835.1. Classification (GTDB taxonomy): domain Bacteria; phylum Chloroflexota; class Chloroflexia; order Chloroflexales; family Roseiflexaceae; genus AL-N1. The sequence continues at coordinate 3,469 of JBCDFA010000208.1, read as the reverse complement.
GGTTGGGTAAGAAACGAGGTGAGATTCATTCCACCAAAAATAACCGTGTGTATACATCGCACACTATAGTAATGCTCTGGCTGGAACAGGACGAGTGGTGTCAAAGTGTTTCACTCTCTTCTCAATTAGTTACTACACCATGTGATCGTTGAAGATTATGAAGATGCTACGTAGCAAAGCAGCTATTCATTTAACCATTTCGTGGTTCCCAGACTTCTTCAAGCACACAATTCCAGGGGAACTTGAACTCATCAGCTCCATCATATATGTGCGATTGAAGATTGACGACGATCACTTCTGGCATGCTCAATGCCTTCCAGCCATGCATAACCATTGGTGGGATTTTGAGCAAACGTGGTCGCTGGCTTCCTAAAAAGATTGGATTCACATGGCCAAATGTTGGTGAGTCCAGGCGAATGTCGATCAGTGTGACCTGCAGTTTCCCGCGTGTCACGGTAAACTGGTCAGTATGGATGTCGTGGAGATGCCAGCATTTCGTTACACCATAATCAGTGGCGCTCTGATAGATATGTGCAGGATCGACCAGATGTTCTCGTTCAACCCATGGCTTGCTCCACAACTCAATCACATCGCCACGTCCATCCACGAGTGGGGTAAGTTCTTTCAACACCACCCCATCAATTGTTGGTGGTCGATATGGTGATGTGATCTGGTAATCAATAGTTTGTAGCCACTCAACAGTAACATCAGTTGCCTGCATCGGTGGCGTATTCGTCAGGGTCGAGTCCATAGTAATGAGAGCTCCTCTTGTCATGAAAAAGTGGCACTATATGTCAATCACTTTCGGATTATACCATAGCGTTTTCCCTCTTTTGCAGGTAGTATATGAACACTGCTTTGGAACGTGGTATAATACGCGACCTGATAGATGCAACTGTTTGGAGGATATGTGACGTATATCTTGTCACTCGGACCACACCATCCAGGATGGGATGGCCCACAGCGTATGATTATCCGACTCAATGGTGAACGCATCGTTGATGTGGAATACCGTGATGAGTCGGAGGAAGTGGATTATGCCGATCAGTTGACCCGTGCTGACATTTCACAAGCACTGGATTTAGTGTCGCGTATTTGCAAACCATGTGCTTTTGCTCATACGCTTGCATTCTGTCAGGCGTTGGAAGCACTATGCGACATACCTGTGGATGATCGGGCTGCCTATCTGCGCTGTGCTGTCGTAGAACTGGAACGGGTGGTGGCACATCTCCAAGTAGTTGCGACACTCCTCAGCACATTAGGCATGGAACCACACAGTGCCAAGTTACTCAAAATCCACGCTGCTGTGGTCCAGGTATTAACGACCATTAGCGGATCACATGCTATCCGCGATATGTTTCTCCCTGGTGGTGTACGACGTGACTTATCCGATAAAGATAAAGAACGTATGTTGGACTATATTGAACGCATCCATCGCTCACTCTATCGGTTTACGGATGGCATTATTGACCATCGTGCATTGTTGATGCGAACAGTTGATGTCGGTGGATTACCACGCACTGCTGCTGAACAGTTTGGAGTCCGTGGCCCACTGGCACGTGCATCGAGTCTCTCACGAGATGTACGTACTGACCAGCCATATGCCGCGTATGAAAAGCTCACTTTTCGGATTATTACACAGGAAGGTGGCGATGTTTATGCCCGCCTCGTGGTGCTTTTATTGGAGGCGTTTGAAAGCGTAAAATTAGTCCAGCAAGCTCTCCAGGAGTTGCCAGAAGGTTCTTGGCAGGGTGCTATCCCGAATAATCTTAAAGCAGGACAAGCCGATAGTGTGGTGGAAGGGCCAACCGGGCTGATACGTTATAGTCTTGAGAGCGATGGATATCATATTACTCAGGCACGTATCAATGTCCCACGCCAACTTGACCGTTTACTTGTACGTACCTTATTATCTGGTGGATTAATAGATGACGCTGTACCAATTGTCGCGTCGTGTGCGCCAAGTTTAGTGTGTACTATTCAAGCATACTAGCCGCTCATGTTATGCAGCTTATCAGCAACTTTCGTAGCTCCTATATATTATGGATATATCAATTCTGATTTTTACACTGCCACTTGTTGCAATCTTCCTGAGCCTGTCACTTAATCGTCTGGTGCAAACACGCGTACTTGCTATTGTGTCTGCAAGTGTTTTTGCGGTGACAAGTATATTGCTGTTTGTGGGTCGTTCTCATGACATGTTAGCTTGGTCGGTGTATCAATGGATGACTTTGGACAATCAGGGGGTACAGCTATCGCTTAATCTGAGTGGCAGCAACTGGCCACTCGCATTGGTTGTGACAGGTGGTGGAGCAGTATCGCTACTAGGACTTGCAGTAGCTTTTCCTCCGGCAGTGCGTGGGTTTGGTGGTTTGTTGGCCTCATTGTCAATGGTGTTATGGATGGCTCTTCTCGGCTTGGCCATCGAACATGCTTTTTTGTTGCCAATCGCATGGGGACTACTAACGTTATTTTGTTTTACAACGATGCGTTCCAGTGGTAGTCAATCGGAAACACCAACACTACCACTTACCTTCATGGCTGGTTTGATCAGTGCCATTGTCTTACTTGGTACAGTGCTGACGATGCAGTTAGGTGGTATAGGGGCTGTTCCTGGTCCATTCATTCTTATCGGTTGGATCACTGTTGCACTATTGATGTTTGGCGCACCACCGTTTCATGCGATAGTTCATGAACAGGCGGAAATGCCATCAGGTATCGCAGGTATCGTTCTGGCATTCGGGTTGCCTCTGTTCGGTGGGGTCGTGCTAACACGCTTTATCACAACACAGGCTATTCTTACTCCTCCCTGGACCATTATTCTCGCACTTACGGGTATTCTGACATTGCTGGTTGGCGCAGCAGGTGCGCTTTCTGAGCAACGTTTGCGACGGCTTATTGGCTGGCAGTTGACGGCTCAGATGGGTCTCGTTATCATCGCCCTCGGACAAATCGAGTCTGTTTCGAGTGTGGTTGCACCAGCATTACTTGCCAACGCTGCACTCACAACGATTATTTGTTATCTTGCGGTTACACTGGTTGAGCGCTATGCAGGAACCGATGATCTCTCGAAAATTGAGAAGCCACAATTACTGATGTTACCGGGGATCAGTTTTCTGATCGCAGCGGCTTCCTCCATCGGTGTTCCAGGAACGCTTGGGTTCTGGCCCAAGATTATGCTCTTTGCAGAGTTGTATCGCCTATGGCCATGGGTACTGCCGCTCATTTTGGTTGGCAGCACATTAATGGCACTGGCCTATCTGGCACCATTAACGGTCTTTATTCATCGTAATGCAACGTTTGCTGCTCCAGGTGGCGAAACACTCGATTGGTCGGCGGTCGTGGCGCGATTGTGTCCTGCACTGGTTGCACTCCCATTGCTGGTGTTGGGTGTTGTTCCACAGCTTGGTGGTGAAACATGGAATGCGGCAATCCAACAAGCAGGTGGTATCACATCATTTACAGGACT
>JBCDFA010000207.1:0-13669 GCA_039178835.1 Chloroflexota bacterium | reverse complement strand
TGGCCCCTTACGAACCCCCGGCCAGGGTGTTGCACCCCTGGACCCTGCAAAAGAGGTGGGAGGCACCTGGAAGCATTGGGGTGGATGCCTCGTGGCCATTTAGTGGGAGGGATAGCTTCGCACGTATTGTTTGTATCTATTTGTTTCGATCTGTCAAGCAATATGAGCATACAGAAGCTCCGTGGATGGTTGAACAACGGGCGTTGCTTGCGGGTGGTCTGGCGGGCGCAGCGCTGCCAGCGGGGTTCAAAGGCGCGGGCCCCTGGTGTCTGAACTTGTCGAAGACGGCCGGGTGTGGGGCGCAGCACCCACAAAGACCTCACATTATTGAGGTAGGGCAGTCAGTTTATGTTCCAGCAGGGTGGTGTGATGAGCGCGGGGTTTTTGTCCCCCGTGGTGGTACGCAAGCGAGTTCTGTGTGAGTAGAAGCAATGTAAGGGGCCAGCCGTGGCCCCTTACGAACCCCCGGCCAGGGTGTTGCACCCCTGGACCCTGCAAAAGAGGTGGGAGGCACCTGGAAGCATTGGGGTGGATGCCTCGTGGCCATTCAGTGGGAGGGATAGCTTCGCACGTATTGTTTGTATCCATTTGTTTCGATCTGTCGAGCAATATGAGCATGCAGAAGCTCCGTGGATGGTTGAACGACGGGGATACCTTGCGGGTGGTCTGGCGGGCGCAGCGCTGCCAGCGGGGTTCAAAGGGGAAGTCCCCTTTGGTAGGGTGTGGGGCGCAGCACCCACAAAGACCTCACATTATTGAGGTAGGGCCGTTAATTTATGTTCCAGCGGGGCGGTGTTGTGAGCGCGGGGCTTGAGTCCCGCGCAGGGGGCTCAGGCGACGAGGCGGTGACGTGTGGGGCGCAGCACCCACAAACGCAATACGCTCTTGAAGCATATGGGTTGGGATATTACGAAGGGTCAGTGGGGTAGGTATGGTTGTGCCCGCCGCTCAAGCAGCGGACTGAGAACGGCGCCCGCTCAAGCGGGCTATCTTTGTCGTTGTTTGTTTCCGCCTCAGCGGGGCGATGTTGTGAGCGCGGGGCTTGAGGCCCACGCAGGGGGCTCAGGCGACCGGGTGTCGAGAGGTGGGCGCGGATCACCGCACCCACACCCTTTGGTTATATCTACAAATTCGGCAACACCTCGGTCCAGATGCCAAACAACCCAATCCCCACTAGCAGCACACCAGACACCTGACCCAGCAGCGTATAACGTTGCGAAAGCCACTGAGTGAAACGGCGCTGGGCGGGAAGGGCCAGCAGTGGCAACAACACCAGCGGCCAACCAAACCCCAACCCAAACACAAAGAAGTAGATCAAGCCATCAGCTAGCGATGCCACACTGCCGGTTCCCAGCACAAACGCGCTCACGATGAGTGGACCAGTGCAGGGGAGCGTCATCGGGCCAAGCAACAGACCATACACATACGCCGTCGCATATGGATTCTGGAGCATCGGAGCCTGGGTCGTCGCTAGCTTCGCGAACGGATTGCGCCCGATCAGCATCAGCACTCCCAGCAGAATCACAATGCCATAGATGAGCGGCAACACAATGGGGAGTAATGCACCAAACGATTGTTGCAGCAAAAAGACCACCAATCCCAGCAACGTCATCATGCTCAGGATGCCCCCCAGCACCAGTGCACCAAGCCATCCGGTTGCATTTGCTGCCCGTTCATTGTTTGCATTCCCCGCCAGGAAGGCAATTAAGCCTGGATAAAGGGGCAACATACACACATTGCCCAGAATAGCGCCGTTGCCCAGAATAAATGCTTCAAGTAGTTCACTCATCGTTCTACCGTTTAACTTTCCTGAATTGCGTTGAGCTCTTCAACAATCACATCTGGTGCTGTAATGCCTGTCATCAGGTCGCTAGTGGTGCCATCGGTGCGGATGATAAAGCTTGGCGTCGCTGGTGGATTGGTGATAGTGCGGCCAAAGACATCGGTCAGAGCCTGCAACACCTCGGGAGTCATCACCGCAAATGTCCACTCGAAACCGGCTTCGTCAGCATAGGCAGCCAGATCGGCCTCAGAGATATTCGTCTCGACGCTGAGTGCAATAAAGGCCACCTGCTCGCTATCAAGCTGGGCGCGGGCCTGGCTGACATTCCCCAGTTGCTGGCGGCAGTTCGAGCACCAGGTCGCCATCGGCTCAACATAAACAGTCTTGTCTGCGAAATCGGCCAGCGTAAACGTCTCGCCGGTACGTGCATCGGTCAGTGTCAACTGCTGCCACTCTGGTCGATCAGCAGCGGCCTCGGCTGGCTCTTCGACAACTTCCTCGGCGGTTTCCTCAGCAACGCCCTCGGCTGGCTCTGCGGCGGCCTCTTCCGTATCTTCGGTAGTTGACTCATCTGACATTTCGCCTTCAGTGCTGGCTTCGTCGGACATCTCCTCATCCATGCCCTCTTCGTCGGACATCTCCTCGTCCATCGTTCCATCGCCGTGTTCCTCCATCGCCTCGTCGTCCATCGCTTCACTGGACTCATCCATCGGCTCGGCTTCGTCGGACATCTCCTCATCCATGCCCTCTTCGTCGGACATCTCCTCGTCCATCGCCTCTTCGGTCGGCTCGTCCTCGGCTACAGCGGGGGCTTCTTCATTCTCTGCTGGTGCCTGGGTGGCGGTATTGCCACAGGCGGCTAGCGCAACTACAAGGAACATGATCCAGAACATACGAAATACAAGACGCGACATATACAATCCTTTGTGTTTCAAAACAGTATGCTATCTGTGTTTAGCCATTCCAGCGCTGAAGTATAGTGAGTAAATCTAACGCCTTTATTACGGAACTCTTAAGGCTCCACGAACACGACTGTAATGGTTTTGTGTGAATGAAAAGAGTGCTGTACCATGCACAACGTGATCGCCTTATAGAACAGTTTGGATACACGATCAATGACACATCAATCAACAATAGGTGATCGGCAGCGTGCCCGTGATCTTGGGCTGAATCCAGGCATTATGGCGCCCGGTCCACTCAACGCGATTACCGATGTAGCCGGGGTACAGGTGGGGCATGTGACACGGATCGAGGGGTCGCATATCCGTACCGGCGCGACGGCTATCGTACCACACGCGTGCAACCCCTACCGTGAACGTGTTCCGGCGGGGATTGTAGTTGGTAATGGCTATGGCAAGTTGATGGGCGCTACACAGGTGCAGGAACTTGGCGAACTTGAAACACCGATTGTGCTCACCAACACGCTGGCCGTTCCCCGCGTCGCCGAAGCCCTCCTCGACTGGACATTGGCCTATCCGGGCAATGAAGAAGTTGTCTCGATCAATCCGGTCGTGGGGGAAACCAACGATAGCTACCTCAACGACATTCGTGCACAGACATTGACCGCTGCCGATATTCGTGAGGCTATCGATTCTGCTCAGAGTGGTATGGTTGCCGAAGGTTCGGTGGGTGCTGGCACGGGCACCATCGCATTTGGTTGGAAAGGTGGTATCGGCACTAGTTCGCGATTGCTATCGGCTTCACTGGGAGGCTATACCGCCGGGGTACTGGTGCAGGCCAACTTTGGTGGTGTACTGCAAATGAGCGGGGTACCTGTTGGTCAACTCTTAGGCCAGTACTACCTGAAAGGGGCCATTGACCGTGGCGATGCTGATGGCTCGATCATGATCATCGTGGCCACCAATGCCCCGCTGAGTGATCGCAATCTGACCCGCCTTGCGTATCGGGCATTGGCCGGGCTGGCACGGACGGGGGCCGCTATGTCGAATGGCTCTGGCGACTACGTGATTGCTTTTTCAACTGCTGAATCGGTTCGGCGACGATCAACAACCCGTGACCAACTACTGACCACTAGCGAAATCGCCAATGAGCATATGTCGCCACTTTTCCAGGCGGTGATCGAGGCGACCGAAGAGGCGATCTACAATGCGCTCTGCATGGCCACAACGGTGCAGGGCTATCAGGGACATGTGGGTGAAGCGCTGCCATTGGAGCAAGTACGTGATTTATTGAAGCGCCATAGTGTTGCCAGTTAGAAGATCTTTTCCCGTGCAAAGCCCTGTGTCTCGGACCAGTCCTGAGCTTTTTCGATAAAAAATTTAACCATTGGGGAAGCTGTTGTAAAGGAACGTGCAGCCAACCGGATATCAAAGACCACCGGCGGATCGAAAGGGAGTGTGGCTACTCCATCAAATTGATTGTCACATAGCATTCTGGAGAGAATGGTACATCCCAAGCCTTCACGTACCATGGTCAAGGCTGTTTGGTTATCTCTGACCACGTAATGGGTTGTGGGTCGCGGGTAGTCCTGACTCAACAGCACTGGTTCGGCAATTTCACGCATGCTTTTTGACATAACACAAGGCTCATCGCAAAGATCGGTCATGGTGACAGACGTGCGTGCTCCAAATGGATGTCCAGGGGGAATGCCAACCAGCAGTTCATCCTGTGTGATACGAACACTATCCGTACCTTTGTCAACCAGGGTTATGATACCGACATCGATAATACCTGATACGATCCAGTCATGCACCTCCTTGCCAGTTCCTTCAAGCACATGGATTTTCACACCCTGGACAATGCTATGAAACTCGTTGATGATATTTACCAACAAACGTGCTGAGAGGAGCGGGAGGCTCCCCAAACGTAGGATATCTTCCTTCTGATCTTGTGCAACATGAGCTTTCTGGTGCATGATACTCATCTGATTCAGAATTTCTTGTGCATGACTGAGCATGTCTGTTCCTGCCGCTGTTGGTGTCACGCCATTACGCCCACGATGGAATAGGGTTACGCCTAATTCGGACTCTAGTTTTGCTAAGGCAGCACTGGCCGCGGGCTGTGTAATGTGGATAGATGCTGCCGCATCGGTGAAATTGCCTTTTTCTGCGAGTGCAATGAGCAGCTGTAGTTGCGTGATGTTCATATAACTTCTTTTTATAGATCTATAAACAAAACGGTTTGATTTCATTGTAGGCTATCCCTATACTAAGAGCAACCCATAGAAGAAATGACTCATCTACCAACGTGAGTAGTACACTCACACTTCCCAACGTGCTTTTCAGACGATTGCTCCTAGAAAGATGGCAAATATATGACAATCCCTCTCATACCACGATCTTTCCCGATAAGCATACCTGAGCGCCTACGACTCTTGGCACGGTCTCTGCGTCGTGTTATCGAGACGTCGATTATGACCTTCATGATCATTGGCCCCGGACGTATCCTCAGCTGGTATTATCATCGAAAGCAACAGCGTGGCGAGAAAATTATGTTGCGTAGCAAACATGCCCCAGTGGCGGCGCTGTCGACAGATCGCCAGGCACAGATTGATCCGAAAACCAAGGTGCCTCCGCGCAAGAGCAAGATTATGAAACATGAGTCCTATCCCAAAACAGAATATGGCTTTGCGTTTGATATCGTACCACTTTCGGGTAATATGATTAATGGTCTGGGTGAAACCACGAAACGACCACCGACGCCGATCCTGTTCCACGTCACGGGCAAGGACTCGCAGGGTTGGGATGTGTTGCAGGAATACTTGCGGATTGGCCACCTCTCATTGAGGCTCTTACGTTCAATGCTCTATGTGCAATGGATCGGATATGAGAAAACGGGACCTCTGGCACCCATCCAGCACCCCATTGCTGATCCAGCGGAGATGACGGACCAAGTCAAAGCCACAGCACGTGACTTAGGAGCTATTCTGGTGGGGATTACTGAACTGCAACCAACGCACATCTTTGCAGGAGCCGATGTGCCGTATCGGTACGCCATTTCCTGTGCGGTGCCGATGGATCGGGAAGAGATGCTGCATGCCCCCTCGGCAGAGACGGGAGAAGCGATATTTGATGCCTATGCTGCGGCATCTGCCATCTCTATTGAATTGGCCAGACGGATTCGCGCATTAGGCTGGGGCGCAGTTTCGTCGAGTGGGGTGCTTGATAAAGCCGAGATTGCCCACCTCCCGATTGCGATAGATGCTGGGTTAGGTCAACTAGGGAAACACGGCTCACTCATTACGAAGGAGTATGGCTCGAATGTGCGTCTGGGCACGGTGCTGACAAATCTGCCGCTGGTGGTGGATGCACCGGTGGATATTGGGGTGGAGGATTTCTGCGTGAGTTGCCAGATCTGCACGACGAATTGTCCCCCGCAGGCGATCTTCGATACCAAACAGATGGTGCGTGGTGCAGAAAAATGGTATGTGAATTTTGATACCTGTATACCCTACTTCGCAGAGCACCATGCCTGTGGTATCTGTATCGAGGTGTGTCCCTGGAGCGAAGAGGGGCGCGGTGTGGGCATTTCCCAGAAGATGTTAGAGAAACGGGCTCAGCAACCTCAGTGAAATTCCATATGGGTGTACGGCAGGCACTGGTAGAGCACTAATTGATCAGAGTCTATCCTACACAGCCATCACTCAGCTACCAACCTACATGTGACACAACTACACTCTTGCAACAAATTTATCTACACTATTTCCTAGAAAGACATGTGTTTATGACGGTCCCATTAATGCCATCATCTTACCGTGGAACACTACGTGATCGGCTCCAACTTTGGGCGAGGTCTTTCCCTCGCATTGTTGAAATTACAATGATGACGTTCATGGTGCTTGGCCCTATTCGGATCCTCCAATGGCACTTTCAGCGCAAACGGCAGCGTGGTGAAAAAGTTATCTTATGCAGTGCATATGAACCTGCAGAGGCAATGGAAGCAGATGAAGTAGCACAGATAGTCCCCCAGCTCAATGGACCTGCACGCAAGAGCAAAATCATGAAGCAGGAGACCTATCCTAAACCAGAGTATCATTTTGCCTTTCGTAGGGCACCACTTTCGGGTAATGTCATTAATGGCCTGGGTGAAACCAGGAAGCGGCAACCGACCCCGATCCTGTTCCATGTTACGGGTAAGGATTCGCAGGGGTGGGATGTGTTAGACCAATACTTGAGAATAAAAAGTACCACATCGAGAGTCTTGCGGTTGATGGTACACATGCTGTGGGTTGGGCGCGAGAGCAGGGGGCCAATCGCCGCAACTCAACAACCTGTGGTTGATCCAGCGGAGATGACGACACGAATCAAAGCCACGGCACATACCTTAGGAGCTACTCAAGTAGGGGTTACTGAGCTGCAACCAGAACAGATCTTTGAAGGAGCCGATGTCCCGTATCGGTACGCCATTTCCTGTGCGGTGCCGATGGATCGGGAAGAGATGCTGCTCGCCCCCTCAGCAGAGACGGCAGGTGCTATCTTTGATGCGTACACGGCTGCGGCTGTTATTTCTACTGAGCTGGCCAAACGGATTCGGGCATTGGGCTGGGATGCAGTTTCAACAAGCACGGTCATGGACAAAGCCGAGATTGCACACGTTCCGATAGCCATTGCTGCCGGGTTGGGCCAATTGGGCAAACACGGCTCGATTATTACCAAGGAGTATGGCTCGAATGTGCGTCTGGGCACGGTGCTGACGAATCTACCACTGGTAGTTGATGAACCGGTGGATATCGGGGTAGATGATTTCTGTGCGAATTGCCAAATCTGCACCACCAACTGCCCACCACAGGCTATCTTTGATACCAAACAGATGGTGCGGGGTGAAGAAAAGTGGTTTGTGAACTTTGATGCCTGTTTTCCCTATTTCGCATCCAATCATTCGTGTGCTATCTGCATCGAAGTGTGCCCGTGGAGCGAGGAAGGACGCGGTGCCAGCATTTCTCAGAAGATGTTGGAGAAGCGGGCGCAGACATCTCAATAACATCTACCGTATAAGGTGCCACAGGCATGGGCTGTGAACTGATGAGACCCAGACGCGAGTCAATGCCTGTGCTTTTCCCAAAAGCTGCAAGGTGGCTCGTTACAGAACTTCTTTGGGTGCAAAACCATGTGTTTGAGCCCAGGTTTGGGCCTGTTCGATAAACAGTTTTGTCAGGGGTGAGGCTGTCTTAAATGAACGCACGCCCAATCCAATGTCAAATATGAGTGGTGGATCGAAGCGCAGTGCATGCACACCTTCAAAGCTATCTTCACATAACATTTTGGGGATTATGGTACATCCCAGCCTTTCCCGTACCATGGTGAGTATAGTGCGACTCTCACTGACCATATACCGAATGTTAAGTCGTTTCTGGCCGCGCTCCAAGAGTAATGGCTCGATAACTTCACCTCCAATCTTTGCCATAATAAAAGGCTCATTGGCAAGGTCTGTAACTTTGATAGAGGTCTGGCTGGCCAGCGGATGATCAGCAGGGACACATACCTGTAGCTCATCCCGTGAAATAGGAATACTGTCCAGGTCTTGTGTCCCTGGTATGACAAAGCCCACATCAATAATCCCTTCTTCAAGCCATTCCCCTATCTCTTGCTTCGTTCCCTCTAACACAATTATTTCAGCTTCTGGATAGATACGCTGGAAATGACTGATGATTCCAGTTAATAAATGTGCCGAGAGTAATGGTGGAATACTGCCAAACCGTAACTTACCGACCGCAAGCCCACGTGCAATGCTCGCTTTTTGTTGCAGGGTTTCAATATGCTCCAGAATGCCTCGCGCATGGTGCAGGGCCTCTTTCCCCATTTCGGTTGGTGTGACACCATTGCGTTCTCGCTTGAGGAGAGTCACACCCAACTCGGCTTCTAGTTTTGACAACGCGTGACTTGCAGCCGACTGGGTGAGGTGGATTGATGCTGCAGCTTCTGTAAAATTACCTGTTTCGACTAATGCTACAAGAATTTGGAGTTGCGTGATATTCATATGATTTATCTTCATTTGCTTATGAATAAATTGATTTGATTTCATTGTAGGCCATCCCTATACTAAGAGCAACCTATAGAAAAAAGACGTATTCATCAACGTGAGTAGCTCTCACTCACACTTCTTAGCGTGCTTTTCAAACAATTTTCCTAGAAAGACACAATGTGTATGACCATTCCTTTAATGCCACGATCTTTCCCGATAAGCAGACGTGATCGTCTACGGCTCGTAGGGCGGTCTCTCCGTCGCGTTGTAGAGACTTCACTTATGACATTTATGATCATTGGTCCGGGACGTATCCTCAGTTGGTATTATCAGCGGAAGCTCCAGCGTGGCGAGAAAATTCTTTTGCGTAGCAAACATGCTCCGGTGGCGAACCTGTCGACGGATCACCAGGCACAGATTGATCCCCAAACCAAGGTGCCTCCGCGCAAGAGCAAGATTATGAAACACGAGGCCTATCCCAAACCGAAATATCACTTTGCATTTGATACCATACCCCTTTCGGGAAATGTGATTAATGGTTTGGGGGAAACCGCGAAACGACCACCGACCCCAATCCTGTTTGAGGTCACAGGCAAAGACTCGCAGGGATGGGACGTGTTGGTGGGATACTTGAGAAGTGGTTATCTCTCATTGAGGCTCTTACGTTCAATGATACATATGCAGTGGATTCGGCATGAGAAAACGGGACCGTTGGCCCCGATCCAGCAACCTATTGCTGATCCAACGGATATGACAAACCAAATTAAAACCACGGCACGTGCCTTAGGGGCTATTCTGGTCGGGATTACCGAACTGCAACCAACGCACATTTTTGCAGGAGCCGATGTCCCCTATCGATACGCCATTTCTTGTGCAGTGCCAATGGATCGGGGAGAAATGCTGCATGCTCCTTCAACACTAACGTTAGAGGCCACATTCGATGCCTATACGGCGGCATCTGCCATCTCTACTGAATTGGCTAAACAGATTCGCGCATTAGGCTGGGGGGCAGCTTCGTCGAGTAGTGTGCTTGATAAAGCCGAGATTGCCCATCTCCCGATTGCGATAGATGCTGGGTTGGGCCAGTTAGGGAAACATGGGTCGCTGATTACCAAGGAGTATGGTTCGAATGTGCGCCTGGGCACCGTGCTGACAAATCTGCCGTTGGTGGTGGATGCACCAGTGGATATCGGGGTGGACGATTTCTGCGCGAGTTGCCAGATCTGCACGACCAATTGTCCCCCGCAGGCGATCTTCGATACCAAACAGATGGTGCGTGGTGCAGAAAAATGGTATGTGAATTTTGATACCTGTATACCCTACTTCGCAGAGCACCATGGTTGTGTTATCTGTATCGAAGTCTGTCCGTGGAGTGAAGAGGAGCGTGGGACCAGCATTTCCCAGAAGATGTTGGAAAAACGCCAGCAGTCAAGTGTATAGTGTCCAGAAATCAACATGGTATCAAGAGGTTCTGAATGTAAAGCTGGGTTAAGGCAGTTGGTCTTGCTCCAATACGTTTGGGTACCCATATTAACTCTTCGTGTTAGTGCCTATCAACTATGTGTCTTCGATGTGGGGCAAGCTATATCGGCTGTCCATTGTTAACAGGCAATGGGCAGGAAGGAGACGAAATTTTTTCACTCATATACTTCTATCAATTGATACCGCTTATTTCTCCCATCGCAAGCTGATTACATTTAAGCAGGATTTCCTGCAATTCATGACCTTCTGAACGTAGTGGATCGATGTGTTTGATGAGCGCAGCACGCATGGCATACAATTCATCACGGTTGTATTTCTTCGATCCTTTGACCAGATTGATCTTCATGAGTTCTTCCTGTTGATTCTGCTGGGGATTGAACCAGCCATTCAGCTCTGAGCATTGATGACACACCCCTTTTTTGTTGATGAGTGCACAGCGCTGGTCAAATATGTCGATCATGGTCTGGCGAGCGTTCTGGAGCAGATACTTGACGGTGCCCTCCGTTTTGCCCAGAATCAATACAATATCGGCCACAGAAAAATCATAGATATCTTTTAGTATCAAGGCAATTTGATTTTCTATCGGTAGATTTTTGGCCATACAGGTAAAACAGGTGTCGATGTGCTCCTTGATGGTGTATTGGCCTTCTGGCGATGTTTCTGCAACACTGACAATTGTGTCCGCAAGATGTTGGTCGTTTAGCACGAGATGTTTGGCCTGCTCCACCACATCGGGAGTCCATCGTTTTTGCTTTTGCAGATGGTTGTATGCCAGATTGGTAGCGATCTGGAAGACCCAGGTCTTTAGTGATGAATCGCCTCGGAAGAGATGCATTTTTTCATATGCACGGACAAATGTATCCTGTGTGAGATCGTCAGCATCATTGCGGTTGGCCAGCAGCCGATACAGATAGGATTTTAGCTGATCGCGAAACGCTAAAAAGAGCTGATGAAACGCGTTGATATCGCCGTTTAGTGCGTCTTTTAAGATTTGTTCCTGATTGTCCATTGGAAATCCTCGATAGATAGTAGGTAAGAGGTTCAGCAACAACATGCCGCCATCGCTGAACCTTTAGTAGCAGCTATGGAATAAGTACGACTTTTCCGGTTGTTTGTCGGTCTTCCAGTTGTTGGTGGGCTGTTTGCACATCACTAAGGGCAAAGGTGTGTCCTGTTTGAATATTGATCTGACCCTCCGCTACCAACCCAATCATAGCACCCAGCGATGCCTGCCATAGATCGGTTTTATGCTGGACGAAATGGGCCAGATTGAAACTGAGCAGGTTGTGATTCTCGTCTACAAAATGTTCAGAGTGGATCATGCCTTTTTGCCCACTTGCCGCACCATAGACGATCATCGTGCCGCCTGGTTTGAGGCAGGCAAAGCTCTGGGTGTACACCTCGCCTCCAACCATTTCCAGCACGAGATCGACTTTCTCACCACCATTGGCTTCGATCACTTTTGTCGGCCATTTTGCGTCAGTATAGTTGATGGCTGCATCTGCGCCCAGTCTTCTGGCAAATGCCAGCTTCTCATCAGAACTGCTTGTGGCAATGACTTTCGCACCAGCCAGTTTGGCCAATTGTACAAGCAGCGATCCTACGCCACCAGCAGCGGCATGCACCAGCACTGTCTGGCCTTCAACATCACCGGCCACCTGATGCAGGATGAGGTGCGCGGTAGAGCCCTGTACAAAAATAGCTGTGGCATCGGCGGGGTTAACATGTGCTGGTAGCGGTACACAGTATTGTGCAGCAGCTACGACATGTTCAGCATACCCTCCGCCGGAGGGAAGAATTGCCAGTACGCGCTGCCCGTTCTGAAAAGACTGCACATCGACACCTTCACCAATGGCAATGATAGTGCCCACAGCTTCGGACCCTAATATGTAAGGAAGTGGGGTGGGCATAAAGTAGGTGTTGCGTCTACGGAGCACATCGGAGAAATTGACACCAGCAGCTTCGACTTTGATCAGCAGTTCGCCAATGCCTGGTTGTGGCGTTTCGACTTCTACAACGTCTAAAACCTTTGCTGAACCGTAGGAGTTGAGTTGTACCTGTTTCATTGTAGCACCGTGTCCTTTCGTATCATTTTTAGCGTCTCATACTTTAGACAATTCAGCACCCCAAAACGGATGAAAAATGCGAGATGTTTTCAACGCAGAGACACGAAGGAGCAGAGGAAAGATAAGACGTTTGGGCAGTGGAGCGTTTGGACGATGAGAAAGTGGGCTGAAATTGCTTGCTATCCACGAGCTTTAGGTTTTATTGGTAAGAGAGCGCAAGCGCAAATACTATCATTGCAGCAAGCGTCATTATTGCCCGAACATGGTTCCCAACTGTCCAGCTCGTAAGATAATTGGCCCACAGACTAGCACTGTCTGGGGTCGTCGGACTCACTGATCCTAACGCATTATTCTTTGGCACATGATACACAGCGGTTATGAATAAGCTACCAATGAGATACAACAAGCTACCAACAAATGCATAGCTTGCCCCAGGATTGTTCCACTGTCCAAATGTGAAAAAGAGGATCGAAACACAGACTGTAGCCGTACCAAGGAACACTATCAGAAAAGTTGGATTGATGATCGTGATGTTAATAGTTTGCATCATAGCCATGCCTTCATGGTCTGGGCGCTCTGCAAGCGTCTGCATCACACATACTGAGAAGACAAAGAAGAGACCCGCCATCAGACCTGAACCGATAGTTGCCACCAATGTAAGTACAAAAAGCAGGTTGTCGCCGGTTAGCATAAAGATCTCCTGTGGCTTAGTAGGATAGTCCTACGGTCTTGTATAAATACGTCGTGTCGGTTACTTGCTTCAACATGAAGTCGGCTGTGTCGGCGCGAGAAATTTTGAGAGTGACAGTTCTCTCTGTGAATGCAAAGCCATGTCTGTATACTCCAGTGAAATCATTATCTGTCAAAGTGCCAGGCCGGACGATAAGCCATTCCAACTGGCTCTGCTTAATCAGCTGCTCTTGTGCTTCGTGGTCTGCAAACGCGTGTCGCAGAATGAGCGGTACAACGACATACTTCATATGGAAGGGCAACATGTCCCGACTATCACCAAAGCCAAGACTTGACTGGCAGATAAAACGGCGTATTCCAGCTTGCTCCATTGCACGAATCATCACGCGGGTGCCGTTTGTTCGCACCATGTCTTTGTTGGATGCTGGTGCCCCCAGAGCCGACAGCACTACATCCTGCCCCTGCATCGCCTGTGTGACCACTGCAACATCCATCACATCGCCCTGAGCTACGTGTAAGTTGGTGTGTGTCAGATGAAGCTTGGCAGGATCACGAGTAAACGCGGTAACGATATGACCATGTTCGAGCGCTTGCTTGACTAACGCGTGTCCGGTGCCACCTGTTGCACCAAAAATAAGGAGTTTCATTGATATCCCTTTATTTGATGTGAGTGGCCACTACTTTACACCATGTCAATTGACGCCGTGTAAAGTATAGGATATACTTG
>JBCDFA010000206.1:0-13698 GCA_039178835.1 Chloroflexota bacterium | reverse complement strand
TTTCCAAAACGTATGTCCCACCAAATGACAATATATAGCCCAAAATGACCCCAAGCACACCACCAAGGAAACACAGAACGACAGCCTCAATAAGAAACTGCAACAGGATGTCACGTCGTCGTGCACCAACAGCTTTGCGTAGACCAATCTCGCGGGTGCGTTGTGCCACACTAACTAACATAATATTCATAATCCCAATACCACCAACAACAAGAGAAATACATGCAATGACAATCAAAAAGGCACTGAGTCCACTAATAAGAGTATTGGCTTGTTGTAGCTGTTGTTCGGGATTGTTGATCGTAAAATCATTGGCATCCTCTGGAGCAAGCTCGTGCTGGAAGCGTAATAATTCAGTGACCTGATCAATAGCTACCTGCACCTCTTCCCGACTACGTGCACGAACTGTAATCTGCCCAACGTCTACTCGATCTGAAAGTTGATTACGAAAGAGGCGATTACGTGCTGTAGAAAATGGGATGTAGGCTACATCATTAGGCCCAGAAAACCCCTGATCGAGTGCACTCGCATCAATATTGACAACCCCGATCACCTCAAAATTGACACTATTAATCGTTACACGTTCGCCAATAGCAGCAGCAGGGCTAGCAAAGAGATCCTGGGCAACATTAGTCCCAAGAACCGCGACACGTGCCAGTGCTGCTTCATCATCTGGGGTATAATGTCTGCCTGCTAAAATATCATTATCAACAACCTGAAAATGATTAGGGGTAATACCAGTAATAGTATAGAAAAACAAATCTCTTCCAGCGCTAATAACGCCACCGGTACCATACTGAACAACCACATCAGATACAGCTGGGGCGGCCCCAGGTGCAGCAATAAACTGTGCATCGTCAAAGGTCAGTTGAGGCAACAAATCCTGATCTAATTCCGAGCTATCAACACTTGGAGAAATATTAAAAACACCAACACCCAATTTATCAAATTCGTTCTGAAAAAAAGCACGTAGCCCATTCCCAATTGAAAGCATGCCTACTACTGCGCCAATCCCAATGATAATACCAAGCATCGTTAAAATGGCACGTGCTTTATTTGCAATCAGCGACTCCCAGGCAATCCGAAAAGATTCTAATACACTCATACTCTATTCCTGAATAGTGCTATCTTATTCACTCCGCAGGGCATCGATTGGATTGAGGCGCGACGCCTGAAGTGCAGGAAAAAAGCCAAAGGATACGCCAATTGCCACCGCAATAGCAGTTGACAGCGTGAGTGCTCCTATGGTTACACTTGCTGCAGCACCCTCTGCTTCGAACAAATTCACTAGCACAAATGTACCGAGAAAAGAAAGCAAATACCCCAGACCAATACCAATAAGGCATCCGATCAAACACAAAACAACAGCCTCAACCAAGAACTGCAACAGAATATCGTGCTGGCGGGCTCCTACGGCTTTACGCAGACCAATTTCACGGGTACGCTCAGTTACATTGACCAACATAATATTCATAATTCCAATACCACCGACTAACAATGAAATACCACCAACTGCAGCAATAAACGCACTAAAACCATTGAAAATAGAGCTTACCGTTTCCTGAATCTGATCGAGACTAAAGATTGTAAAGTCATTATCCTGATAGGTTAAGCGATGCTCTTCTCGCAAAATGGCAGTAACTTCGGCAATGGCTTGCTCAGACAAATCACGTTCACGTGCTTGCACAGACATAATCGATACATCGATACGTGGAGAGACAATATCACGAAAGAGACGTGTTTTACCTGTCTCATAAGGAATGAAGATACCTTCACGAGGATCACCAAATGTACCACTTCCGCTCTGGTCGGCTGAAAGCAATCCAATTACTTCAAATCCCATGCCGTTAATAGTCAATCGTTCACCAATGACGCCAGCGGTACCATCATAGAGTTCTTCAGCCACGAGATCACCAATGACTGCAACTCGTGCGGCATCGGCATTTTCAACTTCTCCAAAGAAGCGTCCATCCTGCACTTCACTACCACTAATAGCAAAATGGGGTGGGGAAACCGCATTAATAGAATAGGAAAAGCGCTCACCGCCTGCTCGTACAGTCTCAGTATCTAAAAGTGCAACTGAGACAGCCTGCACACTTGGTGCAGCATCCGACTGCATAATTGCCTCAGCATCCGCAGCAGTTAATTGAGCAGATAAGGCCTCACTCACATTATTGCTATCAACAAAAGGGCCCACATAGAAAACACCAACACCAAATGAAGCAAACTGGTCAGAGATAAAGTTCTGAAATCCTGCGCCGATTGATAGCAGCGCAATGACAGAGCCAATACCAATGATGATACCCAGCATTGTAAGCAGTGAACGGAGTTTATTCGATAGTAGGGAGATCCAGGCGATGCGACTTGCCTCAAAGACATTCATGTTTTCCCCCTACGGTGACGCCACAAATTCAGATAAGGTTAGATTTACTTTGAGTGGTTCACTTACTCGTTCGTCGCTTGAAATCAACCCATCACGAACACTGATGATACGTTGAGCATGTTGAGCTACTTCTAAATCGTGAGTCACTAGAATAACGGTAATCCCCTGTTCCTCATTCAACTGTTGAAAAATACCAATAATTTCATCTCCGGTCTTACTGTCGAGTGCACCTGTTGGTTCGTCCGCGAGGATGATGCGGGGCTCATTTACGAGTGCTCGAGCAATCGATACACGCTGTTGTTGACCACCTGATAACTCATTGGGTTTATGATCTGCCCGATCACCCATACCCACAGCTTCAAGCGCCATTTGAGCACGTTTGCGTCGATCGCTTTTTCCGCCATACAACATAGGGAGTTCGACATTTCGTAGGGCACTTGTGCGTGCCAACAACATGTACTGTTGAAAAACAAACCCAATCTTCTGGTTACGTATACCAGCCAATTGGCTGTCATTAAGTCCTCCGACATCAACATCATCAAGCATGTATGTACCATCACTTGGCTGATCCAAGCAACCGATGATATTCATGAGGGTGCTCTTCCCACTTCCCGAAGGTCCCATAATCGCAACCATTTCACCAGTATTAATCGTTAGTGAAACTCCCTGCAATGCTCGTACTTCTACATCACCCATCTGATATGTCTTTGTCAAATCACATACTTCTATCAAAACAGTCATAGGTTGCTCCAAGAAAACGTGTAGTAAAATGCTTTCGTGCTATTCACGTCGTATTCAATTCCCTAGTTATCAGCCGGATTAAATGTATTGATGACAGGTTGCACCAGCACTTCCTCATCTGCCTCAAGACCATCAGTAATCTCAATGAACTGGGCATTACTCAAACCAATTTCAACCTGTCGTTGCTCACTGGCTGGACGACCTGTTTGTGAATCAGGTTCACCACTGGCAGAAGGAACATAAACGTATGTTTCTCCCGCACTGATCTCAACAGCGCGTCGTGGCACCAGTACTGCATCATCTTTAACGTTGGTCACAATTTGGACAGAGGCGGTCATACCAGGCTTCACTCCAGCATCCCCAGGATCAAATTCAACATCAACAGCATAAGTGGTGGCACCCTGCTCACTTACACTAGCCAATGGGGCAATCTGATCAACTGTTCCTTCGATTTCGATATCAGGCAAAGCATCGAGCGTGATACGAACCTCCTGGCCAATAGCAACCTGTGCAATATCTAATTCATCAACAGACACAGTGATCCGCAAACGGCTTAAATCGGCTAATACAATAGCAGCACCATCTAAACTGCTGGTCGTTGTTGTAGAGCCACTGGGCAATGAGGACGATGATTCACCGACAGTAATATTAACTTGTGCAACGGTACCTGTGAATGGGGCTTTGAGTTCTGCCTTCGCTAGATCCCGTTCGGCTAGTTTGACATTAGTTTCAGCACTTACAACTGCAGCCTCAGCTGTGGCTAGTTCGCTCGCTGATGGATCTGCCAACAATTGTTCCAATGCTAACTGTGCGCTACGAACTCCCGTCTCTGATTGTCTGATCGAACCAGACCGATTTGACCCTGTCAACTTATTGAGTTCTGCACGTGCACTTTCAACCGCAGCCCGTGCCGATGCAAACTCTGCTGGTTCTGCTCCAGCCCGAACATCATCAAGATCGGCCTGTGCAGTCTGCAAGGTTTGTTCAGCGCTCCGAATACCAGTAACCTCAGACTGACGAGCTTCATTGTATGTAACAACAGCCTGTTCTACACTTGCTTCTGCACTGCGGAGCGAAGCCTCAGCCTGAACAAATGTATCATAGTACTGCTGACGCTGGGTATTATTAACTTTGTTTGCTTCCTTTTCACCGGTCTGGAAGTTGGTTGAGTCTGGATTCGCCGGATCTTTGCCTGTCTCCTGGACAAATTCCCAGTTGCCCTTCGCTATTGCATAACTTGATTGTGCCTGCGTAAGTTGGGTAGTAGCCTGTTCTAACGCAAGTTCAGCATTTGTCTTCGCGGCAGAAAGGCTGTCGCGCTGTGATTGCAATTGACTCTCAGCTTCCTGTACCTGAGACTCAGACGCGCGTAGAGTCTCCGATTTAGGACCCGACTCAAGCTGTGCCAGAGTTGTCTGAGCTTCCTCAAGCCGTGCTTGGGCTGCGGCAATATCTGCATTGGTAACACTTCCAAGTGTCACATCTAAACCAGCCTGAGCTGATGCTACTTGCGTTTCCGCTTCAGCAATTTCCTCTGGTGTAGCACCATCAAGCAACTTCTGGTAATCAGCTTGAGCCCGATTCAGCTCTGCTTTGGCATTTTCTAATTGCAGTTGGAGATCTGTATCATCAATACGTGCAAGTACAGTACCCTCTTGAGTGTCTTCTCCCTGCACAACAAACACATCAATGACATTACCAGTAGCCTCGAAATTCAACCCAGAGGTTGACTTTGATTCTATATTACCTGTAGCACTGATTGACGCATCAATAGTGCCGGCTTCTGCTGGTACCGTCTCCCACTGACTACCCAATGCATTACTTCCTGCGTTTTGCATCACATTAACAGCAACGATACCACCACCACCACAAACCAATACAACCGCTACTATAAGGCTCCCAATAATAAGGACACGTCGATTTATACGTCTTGGTTTTCGAGTTCCGTCACTCGTCATATATATTTACTCCTTATAAACAAATATCTATATCATACTATTCTTAGTATAAACACATACCTCTATATTGACATCGGACAGTAGTGTGATTACGATGATCCAAGATATTCTCATCTTTATGCTGCTATTTCGATCATAAGATAGAGGTGTTATCATACTTTTGAATGATACCTATACAATGTTCTATAACGCTCTACATATAATACGATGAAATGACGTCATAAGGTGCACATATTCTGAGTTTCAATGGCGACTCACCACAAGCCACGTCAGGTAGTACGAAAAAAAGCACAAAACGACTTCATCTCGGTACTGTTAGATCCCACAGAATAAAGTACTTTCCTAAATAGCGTAACATATGCAGAGTCATGAGGTATGGTTATAGAATTGAAAGAGAGGTTTATGATGAGATGGGGAATGAGTGCCTTCGTTTTACAAGAGCAAAACGGCAATCTACAGTCGTTTTATCTACATTCTCCACAAGTAGGGCTGCTATTAAACTGTATCATCCATGGTGTGCTAAGCGGCATTGTGCAAGGTGTGCTTGCAAAAGCGCAAAATTATACTGCTTCTGAAGATTGCGTAGATGACCAGCGCTTGTTGTCCAGTAACAATGATGACGGAAAAAGCGCATCTGATGTTCATACCATTGGGCATCATCCATAGATTGACCAAGTGCTGCCATTTCTGCACGCAATAAATTGCTTCGACTCTCACAGTTCGCACGGCCAAGAACGTCGAGATCTGCATCGGCTAAGAGTTGCTCCAGAAGATTACGTGGCGTCTGAGGGATTTTGGTAGCCATAATCATACCACTGATGGCTTGCACCTGTGTTCGGCTGTACCCATATTGTGGTAACACCTCTGCGGCAATACAAACACCAACAGCTTCATGTTCCACACCTTGCTCAACAAATCCGATATCATGATAGTAGGCTGCTGTTCGTAAGAGAAGCAGTTCCTCGCCTTGAACTCCTTCCATTGTGGCCAATCGTTCAACAGCAGGAACAACCTCATAACAGGTGTGTTCATACGAATGATAGCATAAGTGCATGGATAATTCTTGCCGTAAACGTTCTAAGGCATAACATCGAGCGCGTTCAAAATCAGGTTGCTCCATTGACATATCATTCCTATAGTAAAGTGTATAAGCCATTGAATTATGTTGAACATACATAGTTGTCAATCCTCATAAAAAACATGAAATATACCATTATGCTTTATTTTTACTCAAACAGATCTACAAATCTTAGTAACAATCGCTATTTCTTGTTTCAATTCAGCACGAATGCCATAAATCATCATAGGTACTTGTGTATCATTCACAGTGTACTGCATGTTTGGTATATGTTCTATAGCACGATCTCACATATAAGTAAACTATTGCAAGATAATTTAACGTAAAAACAAACTTTTTTTGCGTATCTAAAGATTAAAACCTGGTAACTACAGATTATGGATATAGGTATGTGTTTTCATTAGCACGCTCTACGATGAGACAAACATTATATATCACAAAACTACTACTTATGGTCTTAATCTCAGGATCTACACATTAGGGGTAGACAAAATCAGGGGGTACACTGTACTATATTTACGTTCCCTTTATCTTTGACATATAGATCACCTCAGTGACGCGGTGTTCTACCACAATGATCAATGGTGTCACACGGCAACAATCAGAGGATTAGAAAGGAATACACCATGAGTGAACACGTGTACAAACTCGTCGAACTCGTTGGTTCATCATCCGTAAGTATTGAGGAAGCGGTTCAAAACGCTGTTGCGAAGGCAGGAGCAAGCATTCGCAACATGCGCTGGTTTCAGGTAGTCGAAACACGAGGAATGATTACAGATCAGCAGGTTACAGTCTGGCAAGTGACTGTTAAGATAGGTTTTACTGTTGAGGGAGATACCAGCGACAGAGATTAATCGGTACACATGTAAACGTTCCAAACATACTATAATGATTAAGCTTACCATATTTGCAGTTTTTAGTTTTCATAAAACAAATGCAGGTTGTGAAATTACCACATAGAATACAAACGTAGCTTGTTACTATACTTTATACAGTAAGTTGCTTTCCCATAACCTGTTTTGCAACGCATCCAAGCCTACACAATACAGATCCGAATCAAACACTACCATTAAAGTAGCATGCCGGGCCATCAACAGTAGGAAGGAACCAGAAAATGTACGCTTTTCTCTGTCACACGCGAGGCGACGACTATGGGGACAATCCAGTAAAGTAACCACTGATACAAGAGGATCAAAGCTTGTTATAAGAGAAGCTGCTGTGCCATATGCATAGCAGCTTTTACAATCGACATCTTACGAAACAACAGTGGTCCTGGTAGATTTCATTAAAACGACAGTAAAACTATTACGCGAGTCAAAACAATCCTACAAACAATTGAATGAGAAGTGTCCCAACACCAGCAGCTACCAACGTCAATAATATCTTTGATCGATCCGTTAGATTCATACTTGATTGGACTGCCATATATGCAAAGTAGATATTGAGGACTATTGCGGCTATAACGACCAAGGGAACTAAGAGAATACCAATAATCGTAATCATTAAAATGAACGTAATGACAGAAGCAAGAATGGCAAGTGGCGCCCAGAATAGGGCAAACGTATAAGCAACCTCTTCGTATGTGCCGGTTCCGCCCTGATTTCGCCCAATATAATACACAAGACCAGTGAAGACAAAGAAACCAAACAAGGTGCTAATAATACCCGAAATCAATCCTCCAAAAGCACTGGCTTCAGAGAACAATGCAGGAACAAAGTTTAACAGGCCAGTTACAACAGATGCAAGTCCTACATAAATAGCTGCATTAGTAACAGTTCCTTGACGTTCATATTGTTCGAAGGTGGTTGGGCTTGGTTTGGTCAACACCATCTTACTTTGATTGATCATTTCCGGGATTGAGACGCTCGGCAACGTAGACATGGTTCCTCCTTGGATGTATTTGGCGAGCCCGTTGATATGCACGACATATTAGGTGTGACGTCTGATAAGGTAGGGATGTTGCATATTATGAGCTTTCAAACGCTGCTTAAGCACGACCATATACTGGGATGGCTGCACCACTGATGATACGTGAATGAGGCCCCACCAGAAAACGAATAACCTGGGCAATATCTGCTGGCTGTACCCAAGTGCTATAGTCGGCATCGGGATTGGCAGATCGGTTGGCAGGTGTATCAATTACACTCGGAAGCACAGCATTTGCGGTAATATTATCATCAAGTAACTCTGCAGACAGCGCCTCAGTAAGACCCATAACAGCTCGCTTAGACGCGCCATAAGCTGCCACATATGCTCCTGACTGCATGATGGTTCGTGTACCAACATTCACAATAGCGCCACCACCACGTGCCAATATATGAGGGACAGCAAAACGACAAGAGAGCACTGCCGTTTTGAGATTTATATCTAACTGTTCTTGCCAGAGTGACCAGGGAGTCTCGTGAACCTTCTGCCCACCACCAAAACCACCAGCTATATTGATCAGTATATCGATGTTACCGACGCTATTGTAGCACTCTTCAACAGATGCCTCACTCACAAGATCAACCATTGCGCCACGCAATGCTGTAGTATCTACATCGGCAAGCTGTGCACGGAGCTGATCAAAATCAGCTTCACGTTGATATGTGACAAAGACACTGGAACCTGCCTGGAGCATTGTGGCAACCACTGCACCACCAAGACCACCGGTTCCGCCAGTAATGATAGCTACCTTGTCCTGAAGTTCACCCATGCATACCTCATTAGAAATATTGTTAGTAATATAAACTAGTATACTACGCCCGAAGAAGCTATGGGACATCTACATTTGTTTAGCGTACAGGTATACGACCCTACAGACCTCTATGTCGTAATGATAGAAATGGGCAAAAACAACACGCAGACGAAAAAGAAAGAGTAGAGTAAATGATACGTAAGCAATCCACTCTTCGCATCATACCTCTACCCTATCTGTCAATACCACAAACTACTTGGCATTCTGATAAAGACGTTCGCGAATAGACATGACTTCCTGGCGCAGGCGAGAGTCTGTATTAATTTCATCGTTCATCTTTTCGCAACCATACATAACCGTCGTATGATCACGTCCACCGAGCGCTTTCCCAATATCAACCAGGCTTGACTCAGTCTCTTCGCGCAGCAAATACATCGCCACCTGGCGTGGTACCACAATGTTACGACTCCGCCCACGGCCCTGGAGGGCTCGCACATCGACACCATAGAACTGAGCAACCTCATTGATAATCGCATCAGGAGTAACCCGTTTACGATGATTTGTATCAAGCAGTTCAGTCAATGCAGCAGTGGCACTCTCAGTTGATACAACCGTATTATTCATCTGTGCATAGGCAACAACACGATTGAGACAACCCTCAAGTTCACGGATATTACTCTGGATACGATGAGCCAAGAAATCGATAACTTCTGCAGGGATTGGGACTAACATTTGCTCTGCCTTAGCCCGTAGAATCGCCGTGCGCGTTTCAAGGTCTGGCATTTGCACATCCACAATCAGCCCCCACTCAAAACGTGAGCGCAGTCGCTCCTCAAGGGTCAGAATCGCCTTGGGTGGTCGATCAGACGAAATAACGATTTGTTTTCCAGCAGAGTGCAAGGTGTTAAACGTATGGAAAAATTCGTCCTGTGTACTCTCTTTACCAGCAATAAACTGGATATCATCGATTAAGAGGATATCGATACTCCGATAACGGATACGAAACTCTTCAGTTTGTTGGCGGCGAATAGAGTTAATAAGATCATTCGTAAACTTTTCAGATGAAACATACATGACGTTAATCTCAGGATCGCGATCAAGTGCATGGTTTCCTATCGCATGCAACAAGTGTGTTTTCCCCAGACCAACGCCCCCATACAAGAAGAGTGGATTATAAGCCGCTGCTGGATGTTCTGCGACGGCCATACACGCAGCACTGGCCAGCCGATTGCTGGAACCAACAATAAAACGTTCAAATGTGTACCGGGCATTCAACATACCTGAACGCATAACAGAGGTAAGATCAAGTTGTTGCATCCCCCGACGCTCGTGTCCATTACCGGAATCAGACATCAAATTCGGGCGAAACCCATTGCTTCCATTAGCAAAATTGTTTTCGTGTGGCACATGATGCCCAGGTATATGACCTAGTGCAGGTTCTTCGTTCTGATGCTCATATTCACGACCTACCGCACGTGCTTCTAAACGTGTGACCTGATGGGGTACAATGACGACTCGCACCTGCACCGGAAATCCTACCAGGTCGCTGATCAGTTCACGTAGCTGCCCAATATAACGATTTTCTAGGCCCTCTTTGTAGAACGTGCTTGGCGCACCAACTGTTGCTACACCATTTTCAATCGAAATGAGTGATGCAACACGCAACCAGGTGTTAAACTCCTGACGCGATGTTTGAACTTGCAAAGTGCCTAGTGCAGTGCTCCAAACCTTGGCAAGATTCACATGGACCTCCAATAAAAAAGACAGAAATAATATAAGCGCGCATACAACAGCGCACCTCTTTGGACAATATTTACATCCTGGCAAATATGAAAAAACCAGGTACCTAAGGAAATGTGGCTAAAGTGTGTAACTCAAATGATCATACTCCATCCTCCCTACATTTTCAAGTAGAATCACCCCCCTTTTCTATCACGATTGCTTATAGTCTGAGAGCTTCGTACACGGGTAGTGATTGCAGAATCAGCGATACCAAATACCTAATATGTCTAGCCGCGATATCTTAACATGTGGATAACTTTTGATCGTATCGATGTGATTTTATCAAATAGCTGATTGGAACGAATGGATCTCCAAATGGTGAGCTTGTCAAGTATTATCCACAAGCTTGTGGATAACTATATCCATATGTGGAGAAATCAGGTTGTTTTCTCGGGCATTGTTAAGGATTCATCTAACTGGTCGGGCCACTGAACAGATGGTAAGGCTTCCAAACTTGTTAGGCCAAACTGCTGTAGAAACTCTTCTGTAGTTGCATACAACATCGGACGGCCAACAGTTTCAAGCCGTCCAACTTCTGCAATAAGTGCACGGCTAAGCAACGCACGCACGACACCAGAACTATCCACACCACGTACTGTCTCGATCTGAGCGCGAGTAATCGGTTGGCGATACGCAATTATTGCTAACGTCTCCAACGCAGCATTGGAAAGACGCGTGCTGGCTTGAATGCCTAAAAAGCGTTCTATAACGACCGCTGTCTCAGGAGCCGACACAAACTGCACACGATCTCCCGAACGCTGGACACGAATACCCCGATCAGCACAGGCTGTCGAAAGTTGATCAAGCGCTGCTTCAATCGCATCGGGCATCACTTCGAGCGTTTTGGCCAGATGAGCAATCGTCACCGACTCGCCAGCCACAAATAGCACACTCTCAAGCATTTGCACCAACGTCGGATCAGGCAATGGAGGAAGCGAAATCAGTGGAGGTTGTTCCATATAACTGCAACAATCGATAGAGATTTAAACCATAAAGAAAGCTGGGCAAAGCACAAAACAATTATAATGTCTCTGTTTGTAAACGACGAGGGAATTGTACACGAGCATACATCCAACCATCAGCATTTGCCAGTTCAAAGCTGCCTTCCAGATCATCGGTGACCAGTGTACGAATGATCTGCAACCCCAACCCACTACCCTTACTGGAAGGCTTTTGGACTTCGTGGGATGGGCCATCGTCGCGTACTTCAACCGTAATCATTTCGTCATCTTGCGATGTTTCAATAATGACTTGGCCACCTTCAATAGCAAGGCCATGGGTAAGCGCGTTTGAGACCAATTCATTCAGTACAATAGCCAGAACCGTTGCATCGCGCGACCCGACGTTCGCTGACTCGCCAGTAATGGCAAAAGAGATTGGGCGTTCAGGATTGACCAAGCTGACCTGAGCGCTTTCGACAATCTGCCGCGCAACTGCATCCACAGTAGTCATCCCAATGTCTTCGCGGTACAACAAATTATGAACACCAGCGATAGCCTGAATACGCGCGATACTGCCACGTAGTGCAGTAGAGCCAACCTCGTCTGTTGGTAGACGGCGCAGTTGCATCGTCAACAATGCTGATATCGTCTGAAGATTGTTCCGCACACGATGATGCATCTCTTGCAACATAGCCGATTTGACTGCCAATGCACGTTGACTCTCATCATACAAACGTGCATTTTCAATAGCGATAGCAGCTTCGTCTGCAAAAATGGTCAACAAACGAACATTCTCACTGTCAAAATAACGTATTTCACGGGTATACAAGCAGATGGCGCCAATGGTCCGCCCTCGGGCATTGAGCGGCATACAAAAGAGTGAGAAGAACCCTTCGTGTGAGGCTATCTGAGCCAGTTGCGGGAAACGAGAGTCATTGTATGCATCCTGTACTGCAAGCTGGTGGTTTTCACTAATCCAGTCGGAGACAAACTGTACCACACCGTTACTACTCTCGCCACCATAACTCGCTGCAAGGCTGAGACGACTCTCCTCATCATATCGAAAAATATCGGCCCGATCAACATGGCCAAGATCAACCGCTTTGGCCACAATCAGACGCAGCACTTCATCGAGATTTAGCTGCTCTGCAATACGCTTAGACACCTGTTGCAATGTCGTGAGTTCACGTACACGCTGGTGCAGTTGCTCATCAGTTTGTTGATAGAGTTGTGCATTAGCTATAAACAACGCCAGATCACCAGCGACTGTCTCAACAAAATTAATTTCTTCGGCGGTAAAATCTCGGGGACCACGAGTCTGAATACTAATAACACCCTGTAGCTTATCTGGTGAACCAATGTTGAAGCGTTCAGCACTAAATAATACAACCGGTACGGCCAGCATTGACAGGAATGGTTCCTCACCGAGCATCGGTTCCTGGATAAAACGCGGCTCCTGATGCACGTCTGGCACCGGGATAGGTTGGCCTTGTTCAGCAGCCCATCCGGTAATACCAACGCCCATAGGAACGCGTATCTGCCCTACAAGTGATTTATTGAGACCAAAGGTAGCTCGTAATACTAGATCCTGTGTGTTGCGCTCAAACAGATACACCGAACACGCCTCGACACCAATGACTCCGGCAACCGTTTCAACCACCATCTGCATCGAGGTATCAAGTTCAAGGGTTGAATTGGCAGCCGAAATAACCCGATGCAGACCATCGAGTTCAGCCATCCTGCGGCGGAGATTACGCTCCCATTCACGAGTGCGTTGCTCTTCACGTGCTGCACCATAGGACATGAGCAACTCGGAGATAGCCACGCCCGGTTCGATATTCGATTGATGTGCTAACACCAGACCCAATTCCGTTAGCACCTCGGCGTCGCCACCCTGACGATACCATATCGCCCCAAGATTGCGGAGATGAATACGTCGCTGTTCTATTGGTTGCGACTGCAACACCTGGTCAATAACCGCACCAAACTCAGGGGAAGAAGCCCGTAATTCTTCTACCAACATCCTTAAAATATCCGACTGTATGGTAAACATGCCTTTTACATCAATCCGTTCTGCTAACCAGCGCTGGGTGGTGCGCGTATGCGACTTCACATCATCGTGCGTAATCTTTTTATTC
>JBCDFA010000205.1:0-13707 GCA_039178835.1 Chloroflexota bacterium | reverse complement strand
GGTTGCGTTGAGTGCACGAGCGCCAATACCGCTTCACCAACTTCCTGGCCAAGACGAGTACACTCTGCCCACTGCATCTGGGAATGGCGCTGCACACGTGGCCCAAGGTCACCACACGCACCCTGCACAAACAGACATGGCACCTTCGTCTGCGCTTCAACCACAGCACGCATTACACCGGGCCAGTCTGCTGAAGCCATGCGGTTGTCGGGGCGGAGTACCGTCGGGTGGCAGGCCATATTGACGAGAGTCGCCATCACAGCACCCTGTTGATCGGCCACCTGCACCACTGCCAACGAACGGTCGACCGGACCATCAGGGTTCTGGCCAATGACCACCAGGCCATTGGGGTTCCGCTGCCTACGATTAACAGCTACATCGACCGCATCAACAGCGCAGGACAGTCGGGCTGGTCGGGCATTTTTTTCAGCTAGCTGAATCACATCCACAATTTGAGCTACCAGAAAATCGACGTAGCGACGATACCAGCGTGGTGCGGCCGCAGGCGCATGGGTCATCGGAGCAGCATGGGTATGTGAGCAACACACCAGCACGTGGCTATGCACAGCCGACTGAATGCGAGTAAGCGTTTCAGCACTGATAGCCAAGACATCGCACGCCACGATTGCGACACACTCATCGTCCGAACGCAACACCAATGCCGTGGCAGTTAGATCATCGTGGACGCCTGTGTTTACCTGTAGACGATTACCGTATCCGACGAGATAGAGGCCCCGTGGTGGTGAAATGATTCGGCGTGCCACTCCGGCATAGAGCTTCGCTGTTTCAGGCATTTCTCACCACACAATTATCACTGAATTTCATGGTTATGTAATCTGGGATAGCATAACATCAGAAAACATTTCTGACCAAAGCTTCTCAATAGCCTCAAGCACGCTGTTGTGACGTGTGGATGTGGCATAGGTTTTCCAGAAGGGAAAATGAAGAAATAAGGTTGTGTGATTGATCTGGATCTCATTATATAAAGCTGCCGGACTCTGTTCAAGCAACGTTGCCAGAATCTCAAGTTGTGTCACCACATCACGACCTTGAAGATGGCCCTGTGAAGGAATATGACCAGGAAACTCAGCACCAAAGTATGCGCTGGTGACAAGAATGCGATTTTGAATATGACGATTAAATGTATCTAATTGATCGGCAGGAACCCATAACTCTTCGTGGCTGCGTGTACCAACAATTTTGCGATCAAATTGGGCAGCATATGCACCATCAACTGTAAACTCAGTGACATAGCCTGCTAGCGTGTTACTTTTTGTATTCCAATCACGGGCAATCTGAACAGCATATGCGTAATTCAACACCGGGTAGAAGATGGGTTGCTCAGGAAGCCGCGGTGGAAACGCACGCATCCCGGACTCATAGATCAGCTGAAGTTCATTAAGGCCAACGGGTCGATAGAGAATCATAAGTACCACTCCTCAAAGTATATCAGTAAAAAGTGTACCATAAGAAGTGCTGGGGTAGTGGGGCATCAGAGCAATGGAAAATGTAACCCCTAACCCTCAACCCTTAACCCCTACGATACCTTGACTCAAACAGAACATTTGTGCTATCATAAAAAGAGAATATTAATCGTAAGGAGATATTCATGGCACGCGATCTCAACAAAGTACAAATTACCGGACGACTCGGTGCGAGTCCTGAGATGCGTTATACCGCCCAGGGATCGGCCATCACGACTTTTCGTGTTGCCTCGAATCGTTCCTGGCGCAACACAGAGGGTGAGACTCACGAAGAGACCGAGTGGTTTCGCGTTGTTGCATGGGATCGTCTGGCCGAAGTGTGTAATGAATGGCTTGATAAAGGGGTACGTGTGTATGTGGAGGGGCGTTTGCAAACACGACAATGGCAGAATCAAGAGGGACAACGTCGATCCATGACAGAGGTTGTTGCAAGCGATCTTATCATTCTTGATCGTACCCACACACACGCCACACCACAAGCACCATTATCGAATACTACTTCTGCTCAACGGACACCCCCACACCCTAAGGCAGATAAGTCGGAAGTCACCCATACTTCGACACCAAAATCCTCGCAGCGACAAAAGCGCAGTTCATCAAAAGTTTCCGTATTACACCACAACACTACTTCTGTTGCGACACCCACAAGAAAAGCCTTTGAGGAAGAAGACCTCCCCTTTTCGTAGGCTTTTTCAGTACAGTAGACATTTTATTTTTGCAAAATCAGTGGCTCCCTGATCGTAATGCCTTCCCTACAATGTCGGTTCTGTTACCTCCCTGTCATTAACAGGCATTGACATTCTATAGTAATCTTAGAAGTGATAAAGGTTACAACAAAACCTGTTACAATCGGCTCAAAGGCATCAATAGTCCTGCTACATGGTAGGTAAAGATGACAAATTCGTGTGGTACTAGCGTAACTTTTTGGTCATCTTGGCTGTTTATATGTACAAGGGGTATGGAATGGTACCTGTTTAGCTGTTGGTTCAAACAGTGCACAAAATGTCTATTTCTTGAGTATGATAATATAATTATCTACCCAATGTATCTATAGTAAGGAGCGCCCGCTATGCACATTCTGGTCGCAGATGATGATCTTCCAAGCGTTAAACTCACTTCATTTTTATTGGAGGAAGCGGGTTATCGTGTGATCAAAGCATACGATGGACCAACTATTCTTAGTTCTGTTGAGAATCAACAGCCTGATCTGATTTTACTTGATGTTTCCATGCCCAAAACCAATGGATTTGATATTTGCCGCCATATTCGGCGCACATCCGACGTTCCAATTATTTTCCTCTCTGCCCGTTCACAACTCAGTGATCGTGTCACCGGGTTGCAAATCGGGGCAGATGACTATCTTGTCAAACCATTTGAACCATCAGAACTCCTGGCGCGGGTTGAAGCTGTATTACGTCGCCGCAACAGCGATATGCTGAATCCTTCTACACGACTCACACAGGGGGATATAACCCTTGATCCAGTTGAGCATAAGGTGCTGTTTGCCAATGGACGAGTCGTCGAGTTAACACCTTTAGAGTTTCGTTTGCTCTACTACCTCATGAAAAATTCAGGGCGTGTGCTGGGTACTAGCCAGATCCTCAGCAAAGTGTGGGGGTATGATTACGAAGGTGAGAGTAATCTGGTTGCCGTTTATATTCGACGCCTTCGCACAAAAATTGAAACAGATGCGGAACAGCCCAAACATGTCATAACGGTACGTAATTTAGGATATAAGTTCGAAGCGTAACAACAGAGTTCCTGTCTATAGTAGTGTTACGTCGTCGCTGAAGATGGCGCACCTTGATATCAATCAATAAGGAGAGAGAGCCTGTATGATTGTGAACAATACATTTCGAGAGCGCGCTCGTCCTTGGCTGGTCGATCATCTTGACGACTTCTGGCGCCTTGCTATCGGAGCTATGGTATTGTGTGGTGTGTGGTGGATCAACAGCTTGTATTTACCATCAACTGTTGAAATAGCGCTTCTGGGGTATTGTTTGTTCCATCTTACCCTTATCGGGCTACGGAACTGGCCACGATTTCGTGCATTGTCATTCGATGGTTTGTCAATAATGATAGATGGCGGGTTTGCACTCATATTATTGAGTCAGGTAGCAACCCTCGGCAATGGAATATACCCCCTCTATTTTATTATCGCATTGCGGGCTCTCTCCGTCTATCAACGTACACCACTTGCCACCGTTATACCTTTCCTGCTGGGACCAACATACCTCTATGCACAAACGTTGTTACAACAAAACGAGTCATCATTGCTGACCAACCACATCGCCCAGTGGATCTTGTTGGTGGGTAGTTTAGGCTTTGGGGCGATGGCTATTTGGACAAGCACTATTCAACAGCAACTTAATGTGAGTCTACGCGATGAATTAGGCAGCGCCAAAAAGAAAGCTGAACAGCGTGTGGCACAGCTTGAGAGCACCGCCAATGATTTGCGTGGCCGTATGCGTGAACAACATGCCCTTGAAGAAGGCCTTCGTATCATCACAAGCACACTTAGCCTTGACGAAGTTCTTGATCAGATTGTTGATAGTTCAACTCATATGTTTAGTTCTGCACGTATCCATGGTTCAGCACTGTCACTTCGTGTTGGTGATGCATTTGAACATCGATCACTCATACTTGAAGGATGTATCGAAGGGAAGTGGACAGATATTCTCGCCCAACGAGTCATTCAACAACAAACGCCATTACTCGTAACCAATATCCACGATGACAATGAGCTAGCGCTCATGGCTGCACCACAAATGCAATCAGCATTGAGTGTCCCATTGTTCGTAGGCGAAGGGAAAGCACAGGGCGCCCTGACCGTCATCAGCCCTGTTGTTTCTGCCTTTTCCAGTAGCGATGCACGCCACCTGACAGCATTCGCCATTCAGGCCGGGATTGCTATTAGTAATGCTGAACTGCATAGCCAACTACGACATCAGCAACACCTTCTCTCTGCGGTCATTCGTGATATCAGCGACGGCTTGATCGTGATCAATGCTCAACTCGATATGGTCCTTACCAATCCACTCGGACGATCATTGCTGGAAGAATATACTGTTAAAGGAGGACTGGTACGCAATCAACTTATTGGGCTGGCCGAAAGTATGCGCACGACAGATCAAGTAGCTTTTATGTGTGAACTCTGTCTCGGTGAAGATGAGAACGCACCCGACAAAGTGTATCAAGCCTTTGCGTCACGTGTCCATCAAAATAGTGGTGGAGAAACACTGGTTGCTATCGTCCTACACGATGTCACTGCACAGAAAAATGAAGAACGTAGTCGTAGCGAGTTTATTTCTATGGTCGCCCACGAACTACGTAACCCACTCAACTCCCTCAACGGATTTATCAAAATCGTTCTACAGGGTCGTGCAGGCGAACTTACACCGCTTCAAGAGGAATTTCTGGGCATCGCCGATAGTCAAGTTGAGCAATTAAAAGGTCGTATTAGTGAGTTCCTCGAGTACAACCGCTTGGAAGGTGGTCGTCTGGTACTTAACCCACAGTGGAATAGCATTCCATCGATCATTGACAGTACTGTCACGCGACTGAGGCTTCAGGCAGAGCAAGCCAACATACAACTTATGCACAAAGTTGACGATAATGTACTGGAAAGTTACTTTGACAGTGAGCGTATTGGTCAAGTCATCACCAACCTAGTAGAAAATGCTATTAAAGCCTCACCGGACGGTGGTACTATTACTGTTTTCTCAAAATTATATGACGATGAGATTTGGATTGGCGTAAGAGATACCGGAGTTGGCATCCCAGAAGAAGAGCGACTCAAGATATTCCAAGCCTTCTATCGAGCCCATGATCGGGCCTCCAGTCGCGGCAATCATCTTGGTCTCGGATTGGCCATTTGTCAACAAATTATCGAAGGACACCATGGCCGTATCTGGGTTGAAAGCGAACCAGGACAAGGAAGTTGCTTCACATTTGCCCTGCCACTTGTTGAACAAGAAAAAGCAGTAGGCGCATAATGGTATACCATAATTAAGCGATTACAATAGACTATACGTGACAGAGGTATGCAGGCTTGGCAGTACATTGCTGAGTCTGTTTTGATATGAATACTACATTTGAGAATATGAAACTTCTGTTAATCAGTAAGAGAGTCTGTTCATTTTTGGTTTAGCATGGTATCTTATTATTAGGCAACAACAAGGAGGGTCAGTAGCGTAGCTCAACGAAGGCGCTATTGATAATATTGCCATTACAAGGGTGAGTTTGTGAAAATTGCATTTGTCGCGCCACCAGTGGCAGACAAACAAGACATTACGCCGCCATTAGCACTGGGATATCTGGCAGCGTTGCAAGAACAACAACGTCATATCGTTCGTATTTACGATCTAGCACTGGGCGAGAGCAAACTTACGCAAAATGCCTTAGCTCAACTACGTGCCTTTCGTCCGCATCTTACGCTGGTCGCAGCGGACGAATCTACCGTTGCAACTGATGTAAAAGAGAGCCTGTTCGCGACTGGGAGTCATATTATGTGGCTTGGGGTTGCGCTTCGTCAGATGATACCGGATCAGGCGATGATGCAAGCTATCTGGCATGTGAATCAACATTCGCACACTGATGATAAACAAAAAATTATTATTGATGGGCTTGTGCAGTTAATTCATACCATTGATGCCCTTCCATTTCCCGCCCGACATCTGTTACCCTTAGAACAATACGCCCTGCAAACACCCTCTGGCGATTTACAAACTGCACTCGTTATCGGACAAAGAAAAACCGCTGATGAGATCGCATTCCGACAACCATCACTCATTGTTGCCGAAATGCAAAGCATTGTACGCGAGTATGGTATTCATCATTTTGCCTTCTCTAATGAGCCAATAACCCATAACACCATATGGTTGGCTGACTTACTGCAATGCCTAACCAAGAGCCAAATAGATATTGGATGGGAAGCATGCATTTCCTATAAATCTGCTGATGCAGCAACTCTACGCACCATGAAAGACGCTGGATGTGAGGTGCTGTGTTGCACATTTACTGCTGGCGAAGTGCTTCCTTCACGGACTGAACGAGAAGTACTTTCATTGTTTGTCAAAGAGGCACATGCCTGTGGTATAGCTGTACGGGCCCGCATCACTCTTGATGCACCATATGCCTCAATACCAACTCTCGTTGATCTTTCTGCAACATTCGGTCTTGATACAGTTCATTTTACGGTCAACAAGGATCGTATCACCAATGGACAAACAATGGTAGAGGAAAAACTCAACGTTGAAGCAGTAGCTGAAATGGCACGATTACGATACCGATCGAGTAAGAGTCGTCAGTTTTTTATTGACCGCTTCGGTCGACAAATAGGCCCTATGATCTGGCGATTTGGACGGGCAGGTTTGCTTGGGCGCACATGGCACCGCTATGCCACAGGCAGTGAAGATAGCGCATTAGTTTTCTAAACACCCTACACAAAAGAAACCCTACCTATCAAAACCATTGCAATACAATAGTCGCTTCTTGACTTCCGCACACATCGATCCATTTCTTCATAGCTGTTTTTCGTATACAATGATAGCAAGAACAGACACACCGAGATGATGGTTTATACCCATGGTTGGATTTTTTGCTCATCATGATCTGCGCCCCAATCGCATCGAGTTAGCACGTCAGCGTGCAGCCAAGCGAGGTTACATCGACTTAACCAGTAGCAATCCAACACAGCAGGGGCTACTATTTCCACCGCTACCACTTCAAGAAGCGGCAGCGAACTACTGGTCCAACCGACAATATACACCTGACCCACGTGGCGTACTCAACGCACGCATAGCTATCGCACACTATTATGCGCAGCGCACACCACCACTCACGCTGGATACCAATGATATTTTTATTACTGCCAGTACCAGTGAAGCATACAGCTTATTGTTCGCATTGCTAACCGAACCAGGAGATAATATTCTCGCTCCGAATGTTACTTATCCGCTTTTTGAATACCTTGCAGCAATACATCACATCGAACTACGCTCATATGCACTTGATGAGCAACAGGGCTGGCAAATCGTTCCACAAAGCCTCACAACACATGTTGATGAACGTACACGCGCTATCCTGATCGTTTCACCCCATAACCCTACAGGCGCTATTGTACACACCCCTCTAGAAACACTGGCTTGTCTGGGGCTGCCAGTGCTCTGTGATGAGGTCTTTGCCGCATTTACCTATGGACATGGACATACACCACCCTTTGGCGCCATACATCCAGAGATACCAGTGTTCCATCTCAATGGCATCTCAAAAATGTTTGCACTTCCCGATCTCAAACTGGGATGGATTGCACTCAATCGAGAAGCCATGCAGTATAATGACCGTTTGGAACTATTGAATGACACCCTGTTAAGCGCAAATGCACTCACTCAGCATATCTTACCAACATTGTTCGCCGAGGGAATGGATTTTGTTGACAGTATGGTACAACGTGTGCGAAAAAACCTTGATATGGCACTACATATTTTGACACAACACGAACACATTTATGTCCACCGTCCTGATGGTGGATACTATATCTTTCCGAAAATCACCAACTGGCACGATGAGGAAGCACTTGTGCTGCATTTACTCAACCAGGGAGTCTATGTTCATCCAGGCTATTTCTATGGCTATGATGAAGATGTGCATATTGCGATTTCATGCCTTGTCACACCCGAACAACTACATGAAGGACTTCAACGATTAATCGCAACCCTGTAAATGGTATCTAGTAATTGCACCATACAAAGCATGTACTACGAGTATAATGTAGCTAGAAGAATATCTCTTACGACATAGATTCACATATTTTTTGAGTAAGGAGTGTCTGCATGTCGATCATACAGCTCTATCCAATCCTGCTTGAACGCCGTATTGTAGAGCCAATCTGGGGAGGGCAACGGCTCGCTTCATGGCTCAATCTCCCTGAGCCTCAGCCAACACGCTTGGGCGAAACTTGGCAGGTATATGATACAAATACTATCTTGAATGGCGTCCTCGCCGGACAAACACTCGCACAGGTGACGAAGCAATTTGGAGCAGACTTCATTGGCACCCGCACAGTGGCACGCTATGGGATCGATTTCCCACTCCTGGCGAAATTTATCGATGCCAATGACAAACTATCCATTCAGGTCCATCCCGATGATACCTATGCCCACACGAATGAGGCTGCTACGGGCTTTCACGGCAAGACTGAAGCCTGGTATATTCTTGAGGCCACACCCGATGCGAATGTCACTTATGGCCTTGAGCGACCTAGCAACCGTGAGGAGTTTGCTGCGGCGGTCGAAGCTGAAACGCTTGAGCCACTCCTTAACCACACATCAGTCCGGGCTGGCGATGTCATTTTTGTTCCGGCCAAAACCCTTCACGCCATTAATGAGGGAATTGTCCTATTCGAAATTCAGCAAAAATCAGACCTCACCTATCGTGTGTACGATTATGGGCGGCTGGATGCGAAAACAGGCCAACCACGTGAATTACACCTCGAGAAAGCCCTTGACGTATCCGATTTTGCACCGCCCCCGCACAACAAAATTGCCCCGCTTCCCATCGATACAGACAACTCACGCGTCCTACTGGTCGCGTGCTCACTGTTTGCACTTGAACGATTAACATTGCTCGATCAAAGAGTAATGAGCACCGACCCTGGAACCTTTGAGATTTTGACCGTGATTGAGGGGGCCTGCACGATCACATCATCGGCTGATAACGTCGAATTGCAGCGTGGAGACTCCACTGTTTTACCGGCAACACTGGGTGGCTATGTGCTACACTCAACCCACGCAGATACCCCCTTACAAGTGCTACGCGCCTATGTCCCAGATATAGAGAAAGACTTTCTTCGGACAATGCGTGCGCAGAATCTTGACGAAAAGCGGATAGGGGCAACAGTTATTCAGAACATTTGATAGTCACAGAAAAAGAGGGTGACAAAGAGGCTCTGTCACCCTTTCCAACGATCTAATGATATCGCGGGAGGTACTCACCGTGGGCGTCGATTAAATCATCTACCAGTGACCAAATCTGATCTAGATCGAGTTCGGCAGCGGTATGCGGATCGAGCATAGCCGCATGATAAATATAATCGCGTCGTCTCGTCAGCGCTGCCTCAACCGTCAAAGCTTGTACATTAATGTTCGTTTGCATCAGAGCCGCAAGGTGTGGTGGCAACTGGCCAATACGCGTTGGTTGGACACCATTCCTATCAACCAGGCACGGCACCTCAACACAACATCCCTCAGGGAGATTGTCAATGATGGCATCATTGGCTACATTGCCATACACTACGCGCGGTTCACCTGTCTCCAGGCTATGTATGATAAGTGAGCCATATTCACTACTACGCTTAACCTCATTCAGATTCTCAAGATTGTGCACAACCAGCGGAAGATGCTCTTCAGAGACACCAGCATTTCGCATGGCTTTGGCAAATTCCTCAGCGAGATTTGCTTCAGGGTTTTCTAGCTTTTGCTGCATAAAGCCCCACGCCGTAATCTGCACCTCGCAACGACGAATGTACTCATCAAGAGGAATGTTGAAACGATCAATCAGGTCAGGGCGGTCGCGTTTGATAAACCACGGGACATACTCACTGAAATGCTCACTGGACTCAGTCACAAAGTAGCCCAATCGTTTGAACATCTCATAACGTACCCGATTCCAGTCCGGTACACGATCCTCTTCCAGAACCTGACGAATACGTGGGTAGAGGTCTTCACCATTGCGCTCAAAGCTCAGGTAGAAGGCCATATGATTGATACCAGCACACATATAATTAATCTCATCAATAGGGATATCAATATCACGGGCCAATTGTTCAGCAGTCCCCTGCACGCTGTGGCACAAGCCAATGGTCTTAATCGGGCTGGTACGGTTGATCGCCCAACAATTTATCGCCATCGGATTCACATAGTTGAGAAAGGTCACATTAGGACAGAGTTCTTCCATATCCTGACACATCTCTAACAACACCGGAATGGTACGCAAACTACGCATAATCCCCCCCACACCAAGAGTATCGGCAATGGTCTGACGCAACCCATACTTGCGGGGTATCTCAAAGTCGATCACAGTGCTTGGTTCATATCCACCGACCTGGATCATACAAATCGCATAATCAGCCGCATCGAACGCAGCATAACGATCTGTTGTAGCGACAATTGTCGGATGTACATCGAGTGTTTGTGCAACCTTGTGTGCGACAATCTCAGAAGTACGGAGACGCTCTGCATCGATGTCAAACAGATAGATGGTCGATTCGGCCAACTCGGGGAAACTAAGAATATCACCAAGCAAATTCTTGGCAAACACAGTACTTCCAGCACCAATTAAGGTAATCTTCGGCATAAACTGCCATCCTTCCAATACGTTCTATGTATACAACAGTGGCACCATCACCATGTGAGGAATCCTCTACACATAGAGGCTATCTCCAATACAACACGTGTTCCGATGGAATACTGATTCTACCGAAGCATTGTATTTCTGGCAAGCAGGAAAAACGCGTCCGTGGCAGCGTTTTTGATCTTTTTTCAGAAGTCGGTCTATACTAGAAAATAGCATATTCTTTTTAAATGGACAAAAAATCAATCATCCCGTTTTGGTAAGGATGGATTGGAGCGGTTATGACTAACACAAATCCGGCTGGTTTATCGCACGCATCTGAACCCTGGCCACAATTGGAGTTTACCGATTGGAAAGACACATGCGAAACACTACACTTATGGACCCAGATAGTTGGCAAGATCCGATTGGTTCAAACTCCTTGGCTCAACCATTCGTGGCATGTTCCGCTCTATCTGACAGCACGTGGTTTGACAACTTCACCTATTCCATACGGCACGCGTATGTTCGAGATGGATTTTGATTTTATCGATCACCAATTACATGTGCAGACCCACGATGGAATCACCCGCACGATTGGATTGCGGCCAATGGCAGTCGCTGATTTCTATCAGGAATTGCTGACCACCATGTCTGACATAGGGCTTGATGTCACCATCAACACGACCCCAAGCGAACTCGTTGATCCAATTCCTTTTGATCAGGATCGTGAACATGCTTCCTATGATGCTGAATACGCTAATCGATTCTGGCGCATTCTTCTGCAAACCGACCGTGTGTTCAAGCTCTTTCGCTCAGAGTTCCTCGGAAAATCGAGTCCGGTCCACTTCTTCTGGGGTAGCTTTGATCTGGCAGTGACACGCTTTTCGGGTCGCCCTGCACCTGAACATCCTGGTGGTGTACCCAACCTCCCTGACTGGGTCGCACGAGAAGCCTATTCACACGAGGTAAGTAGTTGTGGTCTCTGGCCAGGCAATGAGCAATTTCCCCACCTTATTTTCTATGCCTATGCCTATCCAACACCAGATGGGTTTAGCACAGCTGCTGTGAAGCCAGACTCGGCCTATTACAGCAACGAAATGGGTGAGTTTGTGCTGCATTACAGCGAGATGCGACAGACAGAGTCACCTGATGACACCCTCATGGCATTTCTCCAAAGCACCTATGAAGCCGCTGCCAAACTGAGTAACTGGGATCAGGATGCACTGGAGCGCGGAAAATAGTGACATAATAAAGAGAGACCACCGTGGGGTGGTCTTTCTACTATCGACAAACATGGCCCGTGATTTCGAAGAAGTCACGATCTTTCCCATACGACAATCGCTTAGCCCATGTGGTGGGGATATCGCGTAGTTCGATAGACCCCATCCGACGCACCCGCACGGCAAAACCGGCTTTGGCATAACGTGGTATCAAAATCGTCTCTAGATATTCGCACGTAAGTGGCGGAAGGTCTAAAGCCGTGGTAATGCCCGGCTCACAACACTGGTTGTAGCCAAAGACAACTCTCAGCGTTGCCTGATCTGTACACATACGACGAAACCCTTGGAGTACTGCAAGTTCTGGTAGAACTACTGCTTTCAGGAGCGAACCCCAGGGCAGCAGGATCGAGAGTTCTTGAGCGACGCCACACAACTCGTCTGGAAGACGTTCACAGTTTGCGTGAACAAATAATGCGTTTGGTGCACCACCCTTGGCTGGTTTCTGCGCGGCCTTTTGCGAGTACTTGGCCAGATTTTCGGCGTTACTATCAATACCAATAAAAAGATGGTCTGAGCAGGTGCGTGCCTGGTTGTACACAAATGCTCCATCACCCGTTCCAATGTCCACTACAACACCAGCGGTTCCATAGGTCTGGATACTATGGCTTAGTCATTATCTGTCTACACAACGTTTCTTTTTTCCAACGACAACATCCATGAGAGCGCCTTTCTAGTTACCCAGTGCAATTATTCTTGTAGCTTACTATTCTAACCGAAGATCGACAATAAGTGGAACATGATCTGAGCCACCGGCCTCGCCTTGAGAATAATCGAGTACCGTCCATTCACCAGAAACAAGCACATGGTCTAGCGGAAGGCCAAAGACTGGGCTGAGAAACCATGTCTTTTGGAAACCAAAACCGCGCTGGGCATCTGCTACACGAGCCGCTTGGGCCAGGTCCTGTACGGCATACGACCACTGCGACGCATTAAAATCCCCGGCTACGATCAGCGGTGCAGTGGATTGTGCAGCGATGTCCGTGATATCAGCCATCTGAGCGCGATGGAGTTGGCCCCAGCGCCCGATTGGTGGCCAGGGATGGCCACCCACAAAGGTGACCGTCTGATCTGCGATCTCCATCTCAACTTGGTAGATCGGAATACGTGTTTCTACAAAGCGATGCACTTGAGCTTCACCAAGCGGAATACGACTAAACAACGCAAGTCCCATCGTTATTTGGCTTGGCTCAATCACGCGATATGGGTAGTCGGCAAAACGCGATTCAATCTCGCGTTGAATGGCGTAGGAGTATTCCATCAAAAAGACCACATCAGGATCGTGTCTGGCAATCTCTTCAAGCACTCCATCCAAATCATCATTGGCGTAATACATGTTGTATACAAACAAGCGCACATCGCGTTGACTACTCGCATCAACACGCTGGTTGACTGGGAGATAACCGATGAGCGATGAGGCATTGAGTGCGAAGATAAGGCCAGCGATAGTGGACCAACGCCAGTTGCGTAACAACACAAACCCGATTAGCCCTGCGAGAGACAACCAGAAGTACGTATCTATGAACAGCGCAAAGATATCGCCAATCCAGTGGAGCACGCCCAGCCGGGCAGCAA
Organism: Chloroflexota bacterium; assembly: GCA_039178835.1. Lineage (GTDB taxonomy): Bacteria > Chloroflexota > Chloroflexia > Chloroflexales > Roseiflexaceae > AL-N1. The sequence goes on along the minus strand of JBCDFA010000205.1, from coordinate 38 downwards.
TAGAGGCAAGACCAGCTACGACCGTCATTCCCACGAGC
>JBCDFA010000204.1:0-13764 GCA_039178835.1 Chloroflexota bacterium | reverse complement strand
GGAGAGATATCATATGAAAAAGTCATGAAAAATCCCCAGTATAGTGAAAAAGAAATACGTTAGTTAGTTTATCAAACTATTTGCTTCAAATGTTTTTAGTCCTAACTTCTCTATTCAATTGCAAACCCCTGCCAGGTTACTCAAATCAATGGGACATGACGACCATCCAGCAATGGGATGCCATAGGCTTTAGCGATATCGACTGTGCTGAGAACATCACCGCTGTGTTGCAAAATGTCCGGTGCTGTTGCAAGCGCCACGACACATTTTCCGACAAAGGATGGTGCTTCAAAACGTGCAAAGTCGCTTTCATCGAGAATACCTTTGCGGAAGCGCTCCTCGAACATCTCAGTCAGTACCATCCCCGGCTGAATGGCAACAACACCCACTGAGTGTGGTTGTAGTTGGGCGGCCATATCGGCGGTCATGCGATTAATGGCACACTTCGCCATGTTATATGCCACCTGCCCGCCAGTGTGCGAGATATCGGCGGTGGTATTGAGGATCAGTCCTTCGTTTTGTTCTACCATGATGCGTGCTGCCAGAACCGCCGTGACGTAGTGGGAACGCACACCCACTGTGCTCATCTCGTCCCAGTTGGTGGTGGGCATTGACCAGAATGGCTCGGTGAATTCACCAAAAGCCTCATCCATTTCTGTGTTCATCTGTTCCCTCGACTTTGGCTCTGTCAGAGCTTCTTCGAGCTTGCGCTGCATGGTGCTGTAGCCAGACCAGGCGTTGTTGACGAGCAGATCAAGCCGACCTGCCTCGTCAAGGATCTGTTGGAAGAGCGCTGTAACGGCTGTGTCGTCTCGATGGTCGCACTGTACCGCAATGGCGCGACCACCCGAGGTAATAATCTGATCGGCTGTCTCATCAATACTGCCAGATAGTTTTGAGTATGACTCAGCGCCTCTTCGTGTTCGTCCGGTCAGATAGACGCTAAATCCAGCCAGACCCAACTCCAGTGCAATAGCTTTCCCGATCCCACGGCTGGTACCAGTAACGAGTGCTACGCGTTTGTGTGAAGTCATTGGTTCTCCTTTCTTGTTTCCTATAGCTTTGTAGTATAACAGGTCGGTTTAGCTTCTCCCCAGCAATGCGATCAAGGCGTCGGGGAGGGTATTGCGCCAATTGAAGTATTGATGTCCGCCACCAAACTCGGTGTAGTGCACCGGGTATCCACGGGCCTGCAAGACATCGCGCAGGTGTCGATTGGCGCGGAGCAAGGTGATCTGTGATTGGTCGCGGTAGTTCTCGAGTATCCCTACATCAAGATAAAATCGTAGCGATAATTTCTCTCGCGTAGCATACTGGTGGGTCAACCATTCTTCTTCCAGGTCAATCTCAGGACTATACGAGACAGGACTATTTTGGCCGTAGGAGAATGAGCCAGACTGTGACAGGACATTGCCAAATACCTCGGGGTGATGCAGAGCGACAAACGCTGCCATGAGTCCACCCAGACTCATGCCCCCAACCACGGCCTTTGCGGGTTCAGCTGTGACATGGTACGCCGACCGAAGCCAGGGGAGCATCTCTTTGATTAAAAAGTCCACAAAACGTGTATCAAAAAATAATTCCTTCCCACGGTTAGGGCTATCCAGCAAAACGGCGATAGTTGGCTTGATGCGTCCGGCTGCAATCAGGTTATCCAGGATCGTCGGGAGTGTCAGCGAGTCGGTATAGATCGTTCCGGCGAACAGTACCAGCAAGGCGCATGTCTCCTGGTTTTGAGAATACCCAGCGGGCGTATAGACGCAGATATTTTGAGTGTTCTGGAGTATATCGCTGTGTATCTGATGCAGTGTAACCCGACCTGTAGGTATGTGTGGTTCAGGCATGGTCCAGGGTTGTGATGGTGCATCAGGCATCTCCACGAATGACCACACCCCTCCGTTTGGTGGGACATATTGATGCGGGTTGAGCGGGTCTGGCTGTCAATGTGCGAGATAGGTTTCCCAATCCTCAACGTCTGCGATGTGATGCAGTGGGTGATTTGGTGTGAGCCAGTACACAAAGCGCAGGTCTGTGCGTACCCGATAGGTCCGATAGTAGAGATTGGTGTCTGGTAAATGGGTAAAAAGGGCATCTGACCAACTATTCCACCATGCCCCCTTGAGCAACTCGCTGTACAACACGACATGCTCAACCGCATCATCAGCACGCCAGAGAAAGGTGACAAGGGCGTGTTGGCGGTCACCTTCAATTGGTTCGATCAATGGCGCACCCTCAGTAATTACCGTATCCCAGAAAGTATCAAGGGCGGCAGTGTTCCCCGTTGCAATCTGTTGCTGTAGTGCATCGATACGTGGGCTTGTTATGGCTTTCGTTGACATCATCCTCTCCATGTGGGCATGGCTGGTCATACTCTGTACAGATCATCCCCTACTTTCTCATTGTGTGCACTGTTGCCTAAACTTTCTCAAGGTTACTAATCTTTATGTCGTTCAGCCTAACTTTCATCTGTAGTGATTAAATCCATTCACAGTGGGTTCTGTCGGGGTGGTCCGCCAACCCAACACCTCCCGCTCAGCGCTGCGCCCTGAGAACCTGCAAGAACTGTTTGTGGCTGAGACCATGCAGCGTGTCTGCTACCATGGCCTTCGACAGGCTCAGGCAACAAGTAGGGTGTGTAAGTCATTCTGTGTTACTCAAGTACTCCAGCATAGCTCGCAGAGCGCCCCGGTGTCCCGGTCGATAGAAATTAGCCAGTTCATCAGCATCCATGTCGGTAGGGATGGCGTCTGCATAGGGAAACTTGACCAGTTCTTCGATATCGTTGTCATCAACAAGCTGCGGTGATATACCGTTGGCGAGGGCTGTTCGACAGCGCTGTTCGACCATGTCGAAGTATGTGATGTTTTGAGCTAGCACTGTGGGTCCGCTCGTAACAGGGGCGTGACAGTAGAGGGCATACGCTGGTTTAAGGGCTGCCATCCGCGCCAATGAGTCACGCAAGAGCGGGAGCGACTCAGCCGACTCAACGAATGGGAAAGGCAACTCTGCTGCGTCTCCCGCCAACAGTGTGCGAATTTCTGGCAGGTAGATCGCAACATGATCAGCGGTGTGACCTGGTGTGGCAAACAACTCCAGGGTCAGATCGCCACCATCAATGGTGAATTGTTGATCAAACAACAGCGTCGGCGGCGTTAATCGCACATCATTAAAACGCTCTGGTGCATTTCCGCGCATAGAACGCAGTCCTTCTGCCATTTCCTGAGTACGAAGCCGCTTCGCGCACTGCTGACTTGCAATAATCGGCGCAGAGATAGTGCTATCTGGCCCTGCAAATACATGGTTTCCCCAGGCGTGATCCCAATCGGCGTGGGTGTTGATAACCAGAAGCTGGCGACCAGCAAGGTGTGGTGCGGCTATAGCCAACAATGCTGATGCGGTTGCCTTGTTGATTAGGGTGTCGACCATTATGACATAGTGTGTCGTAACAACGATAAACGTGCTTACCAGCTTGCCACAGCGGCAGACAAGAATGCGCGAGTCCCAACCATTATTGGGAACCAACTCTACTGAATCGGTGTGCGTAGTCATCACAAGTGTCCTTATGGGGTATGTGTGTTCCAATGTTGATAGTATAGCCGATGGGAGCTAGTGTGGGCGCGTTGGAAAGACCAGCGTAAGCAGGACTATTCTTGCGAACGACCTCTCGGGCAGAGTTGTGTATGTCGTGTTTATCGAACTGCGAGCTTGAGTTGCCCACGAGTCTCGCTGCCCGCGAAATGCCATCGTTGGTGTGGATGTTGACATAATCAAAGCCTACTCCCCATTTCGCAGACACAGGTAGCGCCTCGTTATACGCGACAAGGAGGCTCACTTCGCCTTGATATCAGCAAACGCGGCAAACCCACCCAGACCAATAAGCGCCGCACCCGATGTGAGCTTGCGGCCAGACTTCCAGCGTGGTTTACCGGCGAAAGCCGTGCCTAGTTTGGCGGCGAGGAGTGCAATTGCAATTTCAAGCAGGGTGAAAATAGCGTTAGCAAGCATGCCGTATATGAAAAATTGCACGGCAACATGACCCGCCTCAAGATTGATAAATTGCGGAATGAAGGCGAGAAAGAACAAGGCGGTTTTCGGTTTCAGTACATCAGTGATAACCCCCTGCCGAAACACCACACCTTTAGTGAGGGTGCTCACCTGGACATCGGTTGCGCTTTCACCACGCTCGAGTAAGGTGCGAATGCCCAGGTATACGAGGTAGGCGGCACCGAGATATTTGATTACCGAAAAAGCAATGATCGAGTTCATCACCAGCGCCGATAAGCCCAGCGTCGCCGCAACAATGTGGATCAAGCCGCCGGTGAATCCACCCAGGACCGAGAGAATGCCGTACGATACGCCACCCTGGACGCTTCTCGCAACAATATAAACAAGGCCAGGCCCAGGCGTTAGGCCGCTGACGATAGAGATAGCAAAAAAGAGTAAAAGTGTATTTGGATCAAACATAGTTATGCCATGATTACTTTTGATTTAGACGAGAAACGATCTGTACCGGATTGCCTTCCGGGTCTAGTACCCACGCTGCCCGCAGCATCTCGAGAAAGCTATGTGGCGCGATTAGCATGGGAACCCCCGCCTTGATTAACGTATCATACGCTTCATCTACATCATCGGTCCACAACATTACCTCTGCACGTGGATTGTCTGCGGGTCCAATATCTAAACCATGCATGCTCTTACCCGCCTCTCGTTTCGCTAATCCCAACACGAAAGAGCCTAGCCTTATTTCAACTTTATCAAGCTCGCCTCCTTTCGGTGTACGAAACGTCTCAACAAAGCCGAAGTTATCGATGTAAAATTGTGCAATCTTTTCAACATCATCCACGTAGTAGTTGATGCCCGGCTCGAAAAAGTTGCTGGCCATGCGAGCCCTTTTCTTTTGTGTGCTCTTTAATCCTCGACTTAGCTATTCACAACATTGTATCACTCATGCTCTTGAAATTCTCAATCACGCTACATGGTGCACGTAGGTGTATTCCAGATGTGTCCTGTACTCTGCAATATGTGGCGTCGGCTGCAAGCAGTTTGTTAGGCTACACCGTGCTCTTACTCTGCTGACTGATGCGTTCCTAACAACACGCACCACTCCAGATAGGTGTCTGTTACGGGTAAACCATCTATGCTTGCACCTTCCAGCACGACGCCGGGCGGTGTAGGTCGCGCTTTTCCGGTACAGGCATTTCTCACTTTCACATCCCAACCGGCTTCAGCATAATGCCTCAAGGCGCGGCGACGATAGCGCATTATCTCTAAACCTGCCTCACGAATCATGTTGGCATTCGCTGCATCTTCTTCGGGGTAGAAGTTGCAGATAGCCAGGAATGCACCGGACACTATCCAAGGTGTTGAGTCAGTTTGCTATCAACGTGTTCCCACAGATCGTCGCGTGGTAAGTCCGGCGTCAGGAAGAGCCCAATGCCATCACTAACAGAATAGGTAGCACTACAGGCATTGCAGTGGGCGTCTGCAGCTTCGATACGATGCTCGTTTTGGTCGATAATGTGCCAATGCAAACCATTGTGGCAGGCTGGACATTCCAGCATCTCAATCAGGTATGTGTGCATTCAGTCTTCTCCTCACTATCGGGCAGTCTAATGCCGCGTTTCAAGGACGCTAGATACTCAACTTTACCAATTTGAAACATAGTTCAACTCCTCTTGTCTTTACAGCAGAACGACTCAGCGTTCCTTGTAGCGCCTGGTTATGTTACGATAAGGAAGCCAGTGAGTTTTCACTTGTAATAATGAAGCATGTAGACATCAAGTACAAGTGTAACTGAAGAATTTGAAGTACTGTTACCGATAAACTTGATCAGATAGGATGTCTGGTAATGCAACCACCCTTACCTGATACATCAATGAAGCTTGTACAGGCAGGTTTAGGAAAATATGATGTTGATGCTCAAGATGTTGTACCAATTCGGGGTTGGAACACATCGGTTTTTTGTATTACTACAGGTAAGGGGCGCTTTGCCTTGCGCTTACATGAAGGAGATGCTCGCCCAGAGTCTCACCTTCGAGCCGAACTGGCTTTCTTAAACCACTTACATGAAACGGGTCTGTCTGTTCCTATACCGATTAACAACAGACAAGGTACGTTCCTAAGCAAACTTGTGTTGGCCAATGAAATAGTTTTCTGTGATTTAACAACGTGGCTCGAAGGTAATGTGCGACGCAAGAGACTAGATCAAAGCGATGCTTATCAATTGGGACAAAACTTAGGGCATATTCATGATGCATCAAAAACGTTTGTTCTGCCTGTTGATGCTACTTTCCCTTGCTATGACCTAACGATGCTTTCACCAGCTATTGCTCAACCCCTCGAGCCTTGGTTTAACAAGCAAGATAGAGCGATAGTTGAACACATTGTAAATCAAGCCAGCGTAGTGTTATCTAAAGAAATCATTAAAGAAGATGACATGGGAATCATCCACAAGGATTATATTTTGGGAAACTGTCTTTGGCATAAAGGGAAATTGAGCATTTTAGACTTTGCAGAAAGTGGGCGAGGACTTTATCTTTATGACCTTGCCACGATGCTCACAAATATTGGTGATCAAGCGTCTCTACGAATAGGTTTCATACAAGGCCACACCTCCGTTGTGCCCCTGTCCCATGGAATACTAGAACGCTTATCTTTGTTAGAAGCAATAAGGCATGTAAACACCATTTTATGGAATATTGAAAAAGCGAAGCTTGGGGAAGGCCCAGACCTCACACGACATCTCAACATACGTATGGCTGAAATTCGAGCACTCGTGGGAGAGATAACCTAGCTGCTCAATCCTTTGCTATCTTTGAGTGCTTTGTCTCATCAATCGATAGCGTTATTATCAATGTGCAAAGGCATGATGAAATAAAGCCCATGAGCTTTGCCATTCTGACGAAATTCAGGTTGTACTGCATAGCCCATTGACAATTTCAGCCTGTGATTCGCCTCGTGTTTGGCAAAACTAAATGATGCCAGTTGATAGCATGACAGCGATTTTGCCAGTGCAATAGCTTCTGCTTGAAGTCTTCGTCCTATTCCGCTACAGCGAAAGTCAGGCAAGACAAAGAAATTCATAACCTTCGCTTGCAATAATTCTTTATCATCTATCTTCACAGCAGGCAAATCGTTTTCTGGTCCAATTGGAATAACAATAAAACGAAGTATACCTACAACTTTATGGTGTGTGCTGGCTACCAAAACCCGTGATTCTCGCTGGTCATACCCGTGAATAACCTCTTGCAGCCCCTCTTTGTGCGTATCAAAAAATTGCTCAAGCTCTGACCAGCGAGGGTTATCGGTATGCCATTCAGCAATGTGGATTTTCGCTTTGATCATTTGCCCCCTTTCCGTTAATCGGTTGAATTATGAACGTAATTGTACTGCTAGCGCTTTGATTTTCTATTAGAAGACTCACCGTGATGAGAAGCAATATAACGACTAGCCATCAGCCGTAGTGAAAAGCGGTAGTAGATCGTATGGCGCAGACTCGTGCTGGCCGTCTTTACTGCATACGGTCAATCTCTTGTGCCATACCATGAGCGAATTTTGCGGCACGTTCTATCCCTGACGGAACAATATTTTCGGTAACATCGCTGTATTGATGCCAGTTTGCAAGCCAGCCATCTGACCCGACGCCAACAAGACAGATGCCGCGAAAGCCTCGTCCGCGAAGCGTTCCAACCTCCTCGACCATTACCATCTCCCGCCCATGCACCTCTAATTCTGGATGACGTTGGCTCGTTTGCGTTGCAAGATTGAGTGATGCTCTGTCCGGCGTGTAGGCGTTCAGTAGTGAAAGGCCACTATGTTTGGTGACGTAAGCAATGTCGTTTGTTCCTACCATCTCGAAATCGATAAACCAGGCATCGCGCAGTTCTGGGCCGTAGGTGTCGAGCAGGTGATGCAGGCCGGTACACAAAACTTCTTCTGCACCTGTGAAAGCAAGCCATATTTCTGTATGCTGTAGTGGATTGGCTTGAAACTGCTCGCCGAGACCCAGCAAACACGCCACCGCAGTTGCGTTATCGTTCGCACCAGCAACATAGCTATGGCGTTCTTCATTGAGCGCTTGTTGAAACACGTTTCCAAGCATGACAGCACTCACCCATTGTACAATTCGTGCCAACCATTTGAGGCGTGTATGTTGCGTGAAGAGAGCAAGGCTGTTGACCAGAAGCAGCCCAAGCCATGTGGTAGAAGCCCGAAGCATGAAGGGTTTGACGTGGGCTTCGGTCAATAGTTGTTTCTTCTGGCTATCGACGTGACCAATAAAAACAAGTGTTTGGTGACGTTCAGTAGCAGCGGGAATGCGAGCAATAAGATTTGCGCTGGTGACTTTTGGTTCTAGCACTTCAAGCAAAGAACGTTGCCCACTGAACAGCCGCCACACGCTTGCTGCGCTCATAAACGTGAGTGCACCAGCAAGGAAGCTTGCAAAACGGCCTGCTAAACTGAGCGCATTAGCAACAAGCGTCAAAACGAGAGGAATAGACACGCCAATGCCAATTGTGGGGCGTGTTTGAAAAGATTGCTGCTCAACGCTATCAATGCCGTGTTCTGAAAGTACTTGTTGAATATAATCACGAGCCTGGTCTTCAGCTGGCTGACCAGTCGGACGAGGGCCGATATCACTGGCCAGAACGCGAACGTGGTTCATCAGCACCTTGGCGGAGAGTGGATCAGACATATGACACTCCTGATTGACAACAGTGGCGAACGCTATGGACAGTATAACCTGAAATGAGGTAGCTACAAAGCGGTGTTAGGTGTCACTGGTAGTCTCCGATGTCTGCTTTCAGCCAAAGGCAGGCACTAACAGTTATAACCAATCGAATTTAATCGTCAAGACTTTCAGCGATGCGTATCGCTTCCTGCACTTGCCATCGACTGTCTATGCTCGTTTAGGACTTTCCATAATGCGTGTTGCCATTTGCGCCAGAAGTAATGTACTCAAGTAACTAAAGCAGACATGAACTTTTCCATTGTCATTTCCGGTGCGCCCAACACTCGCCATGTTTGTTCACTTTCAAATATCTCTTGTCGGTTATCATAATGTCGCATCAGCTCCCAGACAAAATGCCATTGCACAGTAGACTTTGCCCACTGTTCAAGCGTGGCGAGCGGCACGCGGGTAAATTCGTGGTCTGGTTTGGCAATTTCGATCATCATTTGGGCGGCAGCTTCCATCGTCATCGGCTCCGCACCCTGCACTGTAAAAGTTTGCCCTAGCGTTGCTGTCTCTTGCTCAATCGCACGGCAAACCATGCGAGCATAATCCTTGGTTGCGATAAACCAAACTGGATTCGGCTGCTCGCCAAAAACGCTCACCGTTTTGTTTTGCGTGAGTTGCAGCGGCAAGGCCTCCATAAACCAAGTGGGGCGAAAAATTACAAACGGTTGTTTTGATTGTTTGATTTTCTGTTCGCTTTGATACTTGAGCCACAAATCATAGAAGTCAGGACTCTCAAATGCGCCGATCTCAGAGAGTTTAAGGAGAATCGTGTTGCTAGACAGCACTTCGAGAATATTAGCTAGACCGTCGCGCTCAGCAATGAATGAAGCCGTGCGGTCAATTGTCGCCGGAGCGTGAAAATAAACATGAGTTGCGTTCTGCACAGCTTCGCGCAGGACGGTTCGATTGCTCAGGTCGCCCACAATGAAATTGACTTCAGCTGGCAACAGTTGTTTAGCTTTGTCTAGGTCTCTGATTAAAGCCGTTGTACTAAATCCATGTGTGACCATTTCTTGAACCACAGCCGTTGCCATTGTTCCTGTCCCGCCGATTACCACAATGTGCTTTCCATTGTTCATCTGAAAATTACTCCTTGTCTTACAATTAAATGTAGCTCTAGAGTAGCACGACGCGGCAGTCTGTGTCTTGAAGGAACCTGCTAGATTCAAGAATTGTTTAAGATTTCCGAAGGCGAGGCTGCAAACATTGCAGACACGGTACGACTAAAATGCGCGGCATCGGCAAAACCTCCATCGAGCGCAGCATCGGTTAAGTTGATCCCTGTTTGAGCAGTGGCGAAGGCACGTTTCATGCGTTGCCACAACACGTATTTGCGAATAGGCATGCCGACTTGCTCGCGGAACAAATGGGCTAACCGACTTTCGGACAGATTGGCAACCACGCACAGTTCTTGCATGCTAATTCGACTCTCTAGATTTTGTTTGATGTGCTCAACAACGTTGACAACTCGATGGTCAATCACTAGGCCAAGAGATTGTCCGAGAATTGTTTGTAGCTGCAATATCGTACGCTGCGTTGCTTCCGCAAAACTAGTGGTGGCGAAGACAGCAGGGATTTCATGGTGCAGTTCGATAAGAGCCGCGTTCGAGTTGTACGTAAAATTTCGGTTAAGAAGAATGGCCAATGCGTGATCTGGGTCAAACATCAGGAAAACATGATTATAATTGTTGCCGATAAATTTGTGTTTGACTAAAGATGGCACAAAAGCAGTTCGCACCCTATTCACCCATCGATCTCCGAAATCAAGGTCAAAAACACCGTCAAGTGAGCAAATTAATGTGGCTCCTTGATGCTGCACTGATCTACGATTTGTCACTTTGCCTTGATAAACCGCGTAATCATCCGCAAATAAAAACTTCATGTTAAAACCAGTTGAGTCTATGTTTTTCCACACTAGAAGACGCAAATACCACCTGATCAGTGCTATCCAGAACACGCTGAAAGCATTACCTTGCCACAAACGAACCTGGAGGAAACAAATCGATGTCAGGTTCGACCCCACGACAGATGATCCGTTTCATCCCGCCCACTCAAACAACTGTTGCCCTCGCAACACCGCACAGTGCGATCAAGTGCAGTCCAACTATGGTTAGATGGACATGCTTCTACCTAAGGTCAAACGTGTTAGGAATTCCTCTATCTGCCTATCCTTACTTGTATGGTAAATTAGATGAAATTATAGCTGTCTAACAGCAGTGTATCATAGCGCAAAGAATGCGGCAACGATACGAAAAGCTATCTTTATACATCTATCCCAACACGGAATCATTAGCCGTGCACAAGAAACTGAGGTGGACATAGGCGAAGCTAAAAGGTTTGTTTCGGAAATACCTCGAAAAGCAAGGCTTTCAAACTGCTTACTGACTTACACCTTACCCAAATTTGCAACTATCAAATAGTCATAGCTCATCGAATTTAATCGTCAAGACTTTCAGCGATGCGTATCGTTTCCTGCATAAGCCCAGGTACATCAAGGCTGATCGGCAGCCGCGCACCTTGATATTGAATAACTTCACCGGCAACCACATTTCCGACGGCGAGCGCTTTGCGTACCGAGAGCCCATTCATTCTCGCCATGAGGAACGCCCCAAGGAAATTATCCCCTGCTCCGGTGCTATCTACTGCTTCAATCTCCTGTGTGGGCAGTAAAAACTCTTCATCACCGAATCGGGCAAATGCACCATCTGAGTCTAGGGTAATCACGGCATTAATGGGAGTCTTAGCAAGCTCGATTCTTACTTCGTCAAGTGACGCCGCTGGCTCAAGGCCCACCAGCACAGCTGCTTGCTCAAGGTTGCCTGCCACCATCTGCGCTTTTGGCGCAAAGGTATCGTAGAAAGCACGATAGCCATCAACGATTCCGGTGCTTACAAGGGTAAGCACAAAAGGAATATCTGCCTGTTCTGCTGCTTGTGCACAACACGACATTGCTGCTTCAGATTCTGGACCAAAAGAGAGCGCAGAACCATCAAGCAACACAAGCTCTGAGTCTCGAATTATTTCGAGGTCAATCCGCGCAGGACATAACAGGGAGTTTGCACCATGCGTCAGGATGATAGTGCGTACACCATCTTCATCGACAAGATAGAAGTCATACCCTGTGACGGCGCTATCTTCGAGTTCGGCAAGAAATGTAAGCGAGGCTCGCTCGCAATTTGAGACATATGCTCTGCCGAAGGGGTCGTTACCGCCAATACCCATCACTCCGCAGCTTACGCCAGCACGCGCTAAAAGGTCTGAGGTATTGGCAACCGAGCCACCCATATTCGGAATGGGCAGCGTTCCGCGACTATTTTCAAGCATGAGGCGAATCGCTTCCATTTGGTCCATGGAGAGTATCGTATCACTACCTGGCATAAGACCAAGTGCGCGAAGCTCTGCATTGCTAACGGTAAGATTTATGCCACCGGTAATGGCACAAAGCGCTACTACAGATGTCATTCAGAACCCCCATCAAAGGTAAGCTGTCTCGCAATGTTTGAGGGAAATGTTCAGATTAATCAAGTTCCGTTCATGTGAACCCCAGTGCCGAACAAAGCAGCACAAGCCCTTCAACAAAGAAACGAAAAGAATTACCCCTCTTTACGTCCGTCGGGATGGTGTGTACCTTTAACGGCACCTGGTTCTCCGGTGACAAAATCGTGCTCCATGTACCGCATGACATCGTCCGTCGAGAGGACCTTCGCAACCGTACTTCCCGCAATCGTCAAGGCTGTTTCCTGATTGGCGGTCGCCGTTGCGACGGCATCCCCTACCATCACCACATCGTAACCACGTGAGCTACCGGCATACGCGGTGCTGAGGATACATTCATCCGTCCACAAGCCGACAAGCACAATCGTATCGATACCAATGGCCTTGAGTTTTTCATCCAGATAGGATTTACCGTCTTCGGTGAAGTTCCAGAACATGTCCAGATGTTTGCCGTGGTAGAACCAGCCATCGGCTACTTCTGCTTCGGTTGGTGCTATCTCAGCGAGTGGTTGCATCCCAGCGGCGCCAGTAAAGATGTACGCCGCGTTCTCTGGTTCCTCTGGACGCAAGCCCTGTGGTCCGTACCAGCGATCCATCGCGTTGGCGATACCGTCATCAAACGTACGGGTCCAGGCACTCCAGGTAATGCAGACACCATCACTCTTTGATCGGGCGACGCGAAAGGCTTCCACCAGTTTAACAATATTTGGCAGAATCTCCCCCGCATAGGGCCGATACTCTTCTTGACAATCATCGATGAGCAGGGCAATGCGGCGCGGGCGATCCGGTAAGTTCCAGGCAGCCCAGAAACTCAGTGGTTGTCCGTTGGGACCTCCGGGAGTGCTGCTGTAGTTCTCCATGGCTTGCAGCGCCAGATTAACATCTCGATGTTTGCATGGTTGTTTCAGAGCTTCTGCAAGGGTCAGACTACTGCTCTCATTGTTGTTCCTCATGGTGTTCCTTTCAGTAGTATTTGTATATGTATACCAAAGCCTATCCACAAGCATAGCGAACGAGCTGGACTGTCCGGTGGTGCACGATAAGATTCATTAGATCTTAGTGGCCGATTCGTGCCGCCACTACCGTATCCACATGCAGATATTACTCACGTGGCTGGTTTGGTGGAATATCTTGTTTGGCCTTGTCTATATTCTTTTCTTGATTCTGGGTTTGTAGATAGTCTATAGCTGCGAATACTTCTTGGTGCGCTTCGTCGTAATACGTGTGGACATCACGAAGGATTGTGTCTCGAATTACATAGGACCCCATAGCACTCAGGTAAAAATCTACGTCAAGTGATGAGCAGCCGTAGCGCTGACAAATGACCGCTACATCCTCTCCGTTCGTCTGTAAGTCGCGGATGATGAGGGCTAAGTAGGGAGTTTTGTCCAGGTAGGTCTTAGCAATCGGGCCAAAGCGTGGCGCTGAGATGTCGTTGGGGTAGCCCCGTTCTGTACGGAGGTCACGAACTTTTTGCAACTGGCGAGCCGCGTCGGTGTCAGTGGGTACCAAGCGACAGAATTCTTCGC
>JBCDFA010000203.1:0-13768 GCA_039178835.1 Chloroflexota bacterium | reverse complement strand
TGTATCATTCCACGTAATTGCGATGGTCCAAAATCCTCACGGGTGATATCCATCAACACGTTGTCATAGCGCTGGCTATCAAACAAGGCGGCCTCACGCCACCGTCCTGCGACCTTAAAACCGGCTTTGAGATAGGCGCGATGGCCACGCTCATTAAAACTGGTGTGCCAGAGGCAGACCGTGTGAAGCCCCAAAAACGTAAAGCCATAGTCAACCATCAGGCGAGCAGCTTCACTGCCATAGCCCTTGCCCCAGGCTGATTTCTCGCCGATGGCGATCCCAAGTTCGGCAGTTCCATCTCGATAATGAATATTCTTCAGTGAGACATTACCGATCAATTGTTGCGCTTCACGTACCACAATCCCAAAGTGTTTGATTGTTGGGTCCTTGGTGTTATTGGCAAACCATTCTTCTTCTTGCTCATAGGTGAAAGACATTCCCACTGCGCCAAGATATGTGGTAAATTCGAGGTCGCTAAACCAGCGTGCAAGTAAAGGTATGTCCTCACGACGGATGTGGCTCAGGAACACCTGTTGGCCTGGAATGACCTCAGGACGCCAGATGGTTTCAGCCTCGTTTGCAGGGCTCACGAACTACCTCCTTTGTTATCTGTTTCGTTCTTAAGCGTCAGCATGTGTGACGCTGTTTTCGCTGATTCTTGCGTCGCTCATTACGCTTCCGATCGCGTACTTCAGCACCTTGAAAGCGTATCATTCGCTCACCCTGACCACGAGTACGCTCAGAGCGATCACGTACTTCAGGTCGATAGTTGCGTTTTGCTGCCTCCCACTCGTCTGCCTCCCCTGGTAGATCATCATCGTCAAATATGTCATTGTGGCCATACACTTTTGGCATGGTGGTACTCCTCATTGAGACACCACGGGTCGTGTGTGCCTCGGGTTAATTAGCTACTTTGACTGACAAACAGCCTGTGAGATATACCAATATTCCTGATATGTTGACACTCATAGCAACCTCCTTTCAGGTACTGATTACTATCAAAGATATATGTGTTTTAGAGCAGTCATTCGTGGGCTATACAATTAAACTACCTGCCTGCCGATAATCAATACAGCAATTGTTGTATGAACTATTGTTACTTCAGATCAGGACTCTTCCGCAGTTTCTCTATACAATCGGACGTAACTGTCATGCCGTTCTGGAGTGATATCGCCCTCTCCTATGGCCGCGAGAACGGCGCAATCGGGCTCGTGAATGTGCGTACAACCGGCAAAGTAACACTCACCCAGGAATGGCCGAAACTCTCTAAAGCACCACTCAAGATCTTCGAGTGAAAAGCGCCATAGCGCCAAACTACGGATGCCTGGTGTGTCAGCCACGTAGCCTGTAGAGAATTGCAATGGAATGAGTTCAGCAACGGTAGTCGTGTGGCGCCCCTTATTGAGCGCTTCACTCACATCGCCGGTCGCAAGACTCAATCCTGGCTGTACCTCATTGAGCAGGCTGCTTTTGCCGACGCCCGATTTGCCAGTCACTGCGCTGATGCGCCCCGCAAGGCATGCGCGCAGTTCTTCGATCCCAAGGGCAGTATGGGTGCTGGTGTACACCACGCGGTATCCAATCTGTTCATAGGTAGCAAACATGGTGCGTGCGTGTGCTTCTCCGACCAGATCGACTTTATTTGCGACTATGACGGTGTCGAGTTCATTATCTTCTGTGAGTACCAGATAACGATCAAGCATACGTGGATGAAATTCAGGCTGAGTACAGGCCATCACCAGCAATACTTGATTGGCGTTCGCAACGATAACGTCTTCTTTCCAAACGCCCTTTGAACCTGGCGTGCGTCGAGCCAGTTTACTCTGCCGTGGATAGACCGACTCTATCGCTCCTGTTGTTGGTGATGTTTGGGTAATCTCAACCATGTCTCCAATAATGGCAATATCAGTTGACTGACGTTCTTTCTTTAATCGACCACGTAACCGACACTCCAAGATGTCATGTTCGGTTTCGACCCAGAAAAAGCCACTTTGTGCGCGTAGCACCATTCCCTGCATTAAGCACTCCTTGTTTATATATGCATTGATTTGCTCCTGAAGCGTATTGTACGATGTTAGAGTAAAACAAAAGCCATATGGCTATCGCATGCATCAATAGCTGTATGGCTCAAAATTGCCCATTTCATGTCACATAAAGAAGTGGGTCTGTGTATACACATATGTGGTTGGTACATTGATGTTAACGGTTTCATCATGCTTATGCCCCACGCGAAAGTGCTTCTTCGCTCTCGTGCACACGTACTTCCACGTGGCGAACGCCTAACACATCAAATGCACGATCAATGATGCGACTGACGAGGCTACTCTGTTCCTCCAATGAAGCTTGGGGAACTTCGGCATAATAATGATCAACTTTCGTATCGGAGTACCAATTGTCGCTCCGATCGTCGTGAATAGATCCATCACGGTTTTGGATAATCACTGGTAGGCTCCTTACACAGTAGAGAAAAAATAATCAATGTATGCTTGTTAAAAACCGAACTGGTGTTATTTAATGTCGCAAAAATCACAATATACTCCTGTCTTGTGCTGATAACCGCGACTATTCAGACCAAGCAAAAAGCCACGGGTGGTGGAATGGGTTCCCGCGGCCTTACCGAATCAAAAAGCCGTGGGTTTGACTGTTCCGTCGCCCACGGCTTGTTAGCTCATTGTGTGCTGTGTGTCAGCTACGGAGCCTCCAGCTAGTGGGCGCAATACGGCCATCGCCATCCGCATTATGTGGAGTGAAAGTGACTCCAAACATGCGAGAGCTCTGGATAGTATCCATATAGAGCTGTTGCATAGCGATCGTCATTCGTATTGTCCCTTTCTGTAACGATATCATTTCTTGATAATTTCGATTAACGCTTGGCTAGCATATCACGCGCCATGCACGCTTGTCAAGCAGCAGCGACTCGGACTTTAGACTGATCCATGGTTATGGTTCTAGTGTGGGAATACGACCTGTTTCAAGTGCCCGTATAGCAATACCACAGATGAAAGCACTGGTGATAGCATAGATAAGGTTGTCCCAATTGCGTGCACGATCACGGATGTAAAGATGGACAGTCGGGATGATTAAGACAGCCAAAAAACCATAGACAATATGCAACCCTGTTGCATATGCTTGACGTCCGTTGAAGAGCAACACAAACCCGATAATGAATTGTGCCACCAGAAGCAGCTCTCCAATAACCAACACACTCATATAGGTACGTGAAGTTGGCGCACGGCGTAGATGGTTGACAATCCCCCACACCGTCAGTGTGATAAAAACCAGCATCAGCGTTATTAAAAGACGACTGTGCATTCTGAGTAAATATTCCAACATGATCGTTTCTTTACAATCTAGATTGCTATATCCAACATAGCAGATGTGCTGACACAGCTACAGAGATGATTGACGTGATCATCAGTTTTCAAGTGGATGGGCGCGATAGCCTGTGTTGTCGAGGTACCCTACGTGTGTCTTTTCTCGAAGACATCACAAAACGACTAAGGTTCCTCTATCGGTGTGGGTTCGGACAAGATGATACTCTCAACCCATCCCTCTGCACCGTTGGCTGCTGTTCCATCGCCACGTTCTGCGCTTGCTTCAGTAATACGGATGCGAAACCACGATGCGCCCCCAACGAGTCGTTCTTCTAAGAATAAAATCTGATCACCTGGAACGACCTGCCCAACTACCTCTCGATTGACGGGATCACCAAACAACTCACCATTACCTGTTACGGTACCGGTGCCAATAGCCTCTGCAACTATTTTTGCAGTTGCTGCTTCCAGTGTTGCAGTCTGACCGGTTCGTATTTCGGCAGTAGCATTGATCAATGCCTCACGGGTAGGGGCCATGGCAGTCACTGTGGCATTGACACTCGCCGTCTGCTGTTCGCGGTATCGGGTGACATAGACACCACCAGCCCCAAGCAGGCTAAATACCAGTAATATAAGCAATATTTGCCCCAATGCGGTAAAAGGCCCACCCCGACGAGGTGCCTTTGGGGAGAAGAGGTTCCAGTCTTCAGGACGATTTTTGCTTGGCACGTTTCCTCCAACAAATCGCTTGACGAGATCGTGAAGTCAAGTATAGCACAGTCTGAATAACCGATAGCAGCGTTGGGTGTTGCAGAAAACGACAAACACACCATGGACAATTCAATAATTGCCCATGGTACTGATAGGAGCAGTTAGTTCTTGATCATTTTTACCTCTGAGTTTGTGGACATCCACTCTTTGTTGATGTCCAGGCCCTCTTTTATCCATCGGGCCCAAGACAATGCAATAGACGAGTCGTTAAGCAGCATGTGATAGAGTGAAGATGCAGCGATTGCCTGAGCAGAAGGTCTATAACTGAGACGTAGTGTATACCATTCGCCCCACCTGATTAGCAGATCTGTGACTATGCGGAGTTGTGCAACAACCGAACAAAGTAATGCATCAATGCCATGTGTTTTGCTATGGACAGGTTAATCCAGCATGTCATTACGAGGTCGCTTGCTCGGTAACCCAGTCTAGGATGGCTGGATAGAGATTCGTTATGGTTTGCTCTGGCTCACGCTCTTTGTACAGTCGCATCAGCTCACCATTGAATTCACGGTATTGTACAAACCCTCGGCGGTCGACCAGGATATCTTCCTGGTATTGAATAGCCTCTTCCTGAGCTTCCGGTGGAAATGTATCCATAATGTACAATGAGCACATGGCCCACGTCATATACTCGTTAAAGGTGACAAGGTTGGTACTATAAGCAGTTTGAGCGATGGCGTCTGTGTTCCAGGAGGTAATATCCGGCATCGCCTGTTCTACTTCTTCAAAGTAGAGATATGTCGCCGGATTGACATACCCGTGAACAATTTCAGTAAACGTGGTGCGGCAATAGGCGGCGCGGTCACTAACTGACACCTCGGTAGCGGTTTCACCTGGTCTTTTGAATGTTGATACATACATTACAATCTGCGTAAAAGTTCCATCTGCGTTACTAAAAGGCATGAGGTTGTTGGTGCCACCAACCAGTGGTGAAAGAACGAAACGGTTGCTATTATGTGCCGAAGGAAACTGTACTGTGATCCAGTTAAGGGCTGCTTCAAAAATGCACCACGCGGTAATAATCAACATACATTGCGACTTCAGGGAATGGTGCTCGTTCTGTGTAATGCAGAGAATAGGGTGACACAAAACGCTCCCCACGGAAAAAACTAATCTGAGTATACAGCAAAAGTATAGCATTTGTGAGCACAATGATTAAAAAATTACATAAAGATTACACCGTTGTGTAAAAACTTTGGGGGTGAATATAATCAGACAGATACGCCGTTTGGTCGCCAACACAAAACCAGCCTATCACATAGACAGGCTGATCGTACAATGTTTTTATGCGTGTTTAGGCCCCGGCAATAACCGCAAGGAAAATAAAACCAACGAATGCACAAATACCTAACGCTGTGGCGGCCAGTTGGGCATACCCAAGTATAAGCCCCACTAAAGCCATACCTTCTCCTGAGAGTTGTCCATTCGCCTCGCGAATCTCTTTACGTGCCATATGTCCAGTAATCACCGCGACAATAGCACCAATGAATGGGAGAAAGACCCAGGTCAGAATACCTGAGATAAGACTCGCAATCGCCATGTTGCTATTGGGTACTGCTGTGGTTGTGTAGGTTGGTGCACCATAAGATGGGGCCATGTTGGCAGGCGGTGGAGGCGGTGGTGTATATGGTTGTGGTGTTTGTGACACCTCGGGAACCGAGAAAGCTGGTGGCGTTGAGCCAGAAGAGTTGGAGGCTGGTGGAATACCAAAGGGTTGTGGCGCCGTTTCTGGAGAGTTCTGCGGTGGCGACTCTGCTGATGCTGGTGGAATACCAAAAGGTTGTGCTGCTGTCTCTGGTTCGGATGGTATACCAGAAACACGTTCGGTTGGTGCACCTGCACTCGATATATCGGTTGTTTTGTAGTCAGATGCATTTGTCTTGTCTGTATCAGAGACGCGTGCACCACACTCAAGACAAAAAACGGAGTCGTCAGGAACAAAAGCGCCGCATGTTGAACATTTCATCTAAACTATCCCCTGTGCTGTGATGATGGAGGCAAAATGGTTGATGTCAAACGAATAGGCTGTAGTAGAAGAAGCTATAAAAAAGAAAATAATACCCATACCAATGACGAATGCTGCCATACCCAATTGAATGCAGCCAAGGGTAATTCCTGCCTTGGCCATCTGGTCGCCCGAAAGGGCTCCTGAGGAATGACGAATTTCTCGACGGGCCATGAGCCCAGTAATAATTGCCACAATTGAACCTATACCTGGGATTGCTATCCAGGCCAAAATAGCAGACACTATACTGACGATTGCCAGAGAGCTAGTAGGTGCTGTTGATACGGTGTCGGGTAGCGATTGCCGTACAGGCGATGCACTGGACATCGAGAAAGGTTCAGGTGCTGAGTACGTTGACCTTTGTAGTGTTGATGCCGATGATGGGGATGATATATCAGAGATCCGTGTAGTTGGTACACCTGCGCTTGTCTCTGCTAGTTCAGAGACGCGTGCACCGCACACAGGACAAAAAGTTGAGTTGTCAGGAAAGAATGTGCCGCATGTCAAACATTTCATCTGGAATATCCCCTGTACTGTGATGATGGAGGCAGAATGATTTGTATCACAATATGTATACGTGATGGCGAAAGATTGGTTACAGATCATTTGCCATTGCGGCCAACTCACGCACTTTGATTGCTGTATCAGGTGCGGTGACCAACGCCTCTCCAACCAGTATAGCATCAACCCCCCAGGCACGTACACGTGCGACATCTTCTTTTGTTGCAAGACCACTTTCACTTACCAGAATCGGTCGTGGATTATCTTGTAATAGTGCTGCAAGCTGTTGAGTCGTTTCAAGTGTGGTTACAAAAGTGTGTAGATTTCGGTTATTAACACCAATAATCCTTGCTCCGACTGCCATCGCCCGCTCAAG
This sequence comes from Chloroflexota bacterium, assembly GCA_039178835.1. GTDB lineage: Bacteria > Chloroflexota > Chloroflexia > Chloroflexales > Roseiflexaceae > AL-N1. Next base: position 6,801 of record JBCDFA010000203.1, on the reverse strand, counting down.
CTCATGTGAGTCATGGACTTCCACCAGTGCCTGCATGCCTAATTGATGTGTGAGTGCGAGCAGATTCTCAAGGGTCGGATTGTCCAGTGCAGCAACAATCAACAGGAGTGCATCGGCACCATATGCACGAGACTCATAGACCTGGTATGGGTCCAGAATAAAATCTTTACGTAACAACGGTACTGCCATTGTTGCGTTCTGCTGAGCCATCTTCAGGGTCAAGGTACGAATGCCTTCGAGATATTTCAGACTTCCCTGGAAAAAGCGCACATCAGTGAGGATTGAGAGGGCCGAAGCTCCGTTGGTGATGTAGGTGCGTGCCAGATCAAGTGCATCAAACTGCTCGATCAACACACCTTTGGATGGTGATGCTTTTTTGATTTCGGCAATCAGCGCAACACGATCTGTCTGGTTCAGTGCTGTGGCAAAATCCCGTGGTGGTGGCAGTGTCTCTATTTTCTTTTCTAGTCGCTCAAGCGGTATCTTGATTGTCTGTCGTGCTACTTCGGTCCGTTTGTGTGCCAGAATTTTATCTAGAATGGTTGTTGTTTCAGAGTTTTCCATAACCATATAAGCCTTCTTAAAAACAATTCGTCTTTATTGTAACATAGAGCTTTTGGAAATAGATGATCACACGTCAAAAATTAGGTGCTTTCAGGTTGTTTGGGGGCAGGTTTTTGCGATGGAGGATTGATAGGTGTTGCTGGGATTGGGTCTGAGGGAGGCGTTTCTCGTTCCAGCGCGTTACGTACTTTATTGAGTGCATCAATATGGGCAAGGAGAATAATCTCATCACCTGCCTGTAGGTGGATATCAAATTCTGGGAGTACCTGTAAAGCATTATCTCGCTTCAGCCCAATAACAGTGGCCTGATAATCGTTACGTATCGTATTAATAGTTGCTCCAATGAATGGATTGTTACTATTGACAGGAATTTCATCCGTCGAAAAGAGCAATTTGTCTGAAAAGAAGGCATGTGTCACATCGCCAATAATTGCAGCGGCGGCAAGGGTTGGACCTGAAAGCCCTGATGTGCTGTAGGTTGTCCGAATACCCAGCATGTCGGCCAGCTTATCTGCAAGCGCATCACTAAAGACCCGCATCACAATGTGGACATCGGGGCAGCAGCGGCGGGCAGCTAATCCAATCTGGAGATTCAAGAGGTTGTTGGAACTAAGCGCCACTACAGAGTAGGCTTGCTCGATACCAGCCTGTCGTAAAACATCGACATCGCGAGGATCACCGTTGAGTATGGTGACATTGTCAAGTTCGTTAACGTACCTGGTAAAGTCGGGATTGCGATTTGACTCTTGTATGATAACCACATGTGGTTGTGGTTCCATCCGCTGGAGTTGCGCCACCACGCGATAGCTTACTTTCCCCAACCCACATAGAATAACGGTTTGACGCTCCATACTGGGCCGTTCAACCGGAGTCGCACGGAGAAAATCAAGTTTGCTGCCACGGACATTTTTAGCCCGCAGCGACTCAATCGCGTTGATTGGCCCAAGCAGTAAGACCTGATCACCACCGTTTAATTGACGCATAATTCCCGGCGTTAGTTCTTTCCCATATCTGTCCTGGTGTCGAATAACTCGAATTTGATTATCATCTTCGATAGCTCGGATAAAGCCACAAATGTCGCTCTCTGGCTCGACTTCGAGTTTCGTGATCCCCAGGAACTCATCACCGATAGGCAACACAAAGTCGACCTGACGACTCACAGCGGCAATAGCAAAGGTTGGAGCAGCTAGCGCAGAGGTACTAAACACGGTGTTGGGTCCGAAAGCTCGTTCCAGACTCCGTTCGAGTTCATCATTAAACACACGCAGCACCACGCGGATACCAGGGTTCATGGTGCGTGCAGTTAGCGCAATTTCGACGTTCAGGAGATCTTCGTTGATGCCCGCCACGACTGCCTGAGCACGTCGGATGCCGGCCTGTTGCAAGACCTCTGGCTCTCGTGCATCACCAAGCACAACAGGCACTTTTCGTCGAAGCGCCCGCTCAACAAACTCGCTCTCCCAATCTTGCTCAACCACGACAACTTCATATCCAGCATCAATCAACTGGGTGACAATACGAAAGCTTACCCGTCCCAGGCCACAGATAACGATATGATGGCTGTAGGTTGAGGCAAGCGCAACCTGCCACGCTTCTCGTCGGCTGTTCTTATCGAGGAGTAACCGACCAAAGTTCAGGACCCCTTGCAGGATCAGGGCTAACCCAAAGAGAGGAATGAGAAAGAAGATGAATTGCCCGACACGGTCGTTGGGGAGTGCCAGATCACTCTCAAGCGCCAGGAGTTTGATCGTTTCATATGTCGCACCAGCCAGTGAGAATTCATCATAACGAAAGTAGATATAGAGCGTCCCAATAAAAATCAAAACAGCAAAACCAGCCAGCACGACCCATGAGTCTCGTAGCAACAATATCAGGTCGTAGAAGTTGGCACGGAGCAAGCGCCAGAAGCGATACCGCTGGGTTTGTGGATCTCGCGCATGTGATGATGTTCTTGAAGGTGAAGGTATCATCGCCAGCAATCCTGCACTCTCTAAAGTAACCATATTCGGTACTACGATAGATTGTCCTACTGGTAGTACGTACAAGGAAAAGAATTTGTTACAACAGGTGGTTGAAAATGAAAGGAGGTTACAGGTGTCTGTTCGACCAAGCTAAGAACTCGGCAAGTGTATAGACTGCCACAAGATTGTTTTCAGCCTGATCACGTAGCCAGTGTAATGCTCCAGGACGTTGTCCACCACCATCAGCAATGATCAGCGCCGGGCAAGGATAGCAATGTTGAATATTCAGGACAAGATAGGGAAATTTTTCGTCGACGCTGCCGGTCGATTGTTGCCATTTGACCTCTAATGCCAATCCATGAGGAAAATCAGGCGCACCATAGATCCAGAAATCAGCAAAAAGCGGCAATCCGTAAATGCTCTGTCCCACAGGATACTGAGCCACAAAGAACCTGGACGGTTTGGGACGTCGCGCAAAATCACGAAACATGGCCGTCTGTTCGACAGGTGATTCTTCACGTTGGGCTTCTTCGACACTCAATTCAACATAACCACGTTTGATCAGCACACTACGGATAGTTGCTTCTGCAACGCTTCCTGTCGATTCTGCACGCAGGGAACGACCTCGCTCATGAGACATAGCAGATATTTCTCTACTTACCGTCATTATCTTCCTTGTTGACATAGTGTACCACAGATGATGAGATCGGTCGATAGATTGTGATGTTGCTTATTTTTTTCGATAGATGGTGAGGGTTTCGTGCAGAATGGAGATAAAAGAGCCACCATAGCTTGTTTTGTTTGAACTAACATTATGTTGTACTTTGACGATGATACTTTCTAGATTGATCCGGTCGAGTCGCGCAACTTCGGCAGTAAGCGGCTCATAATGGCCACGCCGTCGGAGATCGCCAATCAGTATGGCCAGCCGTCCACCGGGAGCAAGCACCTCAAAGAAGCGGTGATATCCGGTGCGGAGGAGCGACAGGAAAACGGTTAGTGACCCACTCCGACTGAGATCACGTGGATCATCGGTGTATTGTTTCATGTCATGATAGGGCGGATGCCAGAAGATAAGGTCGTACCCATTCCCAACATCGTCGTGGAGGCTATCGGTGCCGGTACGCAAATCATAGCCAGTATAGTCGAGCTGCATATCCGCGCAGACCTCGCGGCTGGTCTGGCCGCCTTCCATCGGATCAAGTACCCGTTTGGGTTGGTAGGTCGCGCAGAGGTCGATCAGCAGATACCCGGAACAGTTTCCAGGATAACGGTTGTTGCCCCACGGTCCTCGATTGGGATAACTGACCACACTGGTCAGTGGCGTGCGTCGGCGCAGATAATTGTCAAGTGTTCGTTGGTCACGCATTGTGCAAAATCGTTTAAACTAAAGTACGTGTACAATAGTGGTATATTGTAGCGCAGTTTGCACAGCATATGTATTGTTACAAGTAACGTAATTGTTGTTACGTTATTTCGCTAGGCATCCTGGTGTTGTGGGAGGCACCATGTTTGTACAGGCAAGTCGTGTCCTTTATCGTGTCAAAAACATGCAGCGCACGCGAGCCTTATGGCTAGCTGCGTTGGTTGTAAGTATACTGCTCGGCGCATTTGCGTTGCGCGTTGCTGCGGCAGGTTGGGGGCTGCCCTATGTCGATCATCACGATGAACCGTCGGCGGCCAATACCGCCCTGCGGATGCTCCAGCGAGGTGATTGGAATCCCCAGTTTTTTGAAAAGCCCTCGATGTATTATTACGCGCTGCGTGCAACATTTGAAGCACATTGGCAGTATGGCCTGATGACGGGGTTGTATACCGATATCGCACAGCTACCAGAGGGGACCAATCACTACGTGACTACTCCCGGCTTTTTTGTCTGGGGCCGTGTGCTGACATCGATCTTTGGTGCGTTGACTGTAGGGCTGTTGTTTGTGGTTGGGCGGCGTTGGTGGGGTTTAACTGCTGGGCTTGTTGCTGCCGGAATCATGGCGGTTTTACCCTTTCATGTGCGTCAATCACAATTCATCACCGTTGATGTCCTGACCGGGCTGATGACCCTGCTGGCGTTGTTCGCGACCCTTCGCTTACTCGATGATCAACACTGGTGCAGCTATGCTCTTGCGGGTCTGGCTGCAGGTCTGGCTGCCTCTGCCAAGTACAATGCTGTGTTGGTGGTGCTGGCGATTCTTGTGGCGCATTGGTTGGTGTGGCGGTGGTCCAGCATTCGCCAGGTGGGGCGATTGTCGTGGGCTGCGCTGTGGAGTGTGGTGGGTTTTGTGATTGGCACACCTTATGCCCTACTCACACCACAAGCCTTTTTCGATGGTGTGATGAAGCAGTACACCAAGTATAGCCAGGCCCCCACTGGCGATCTGGTAGATCGCTGGCCACTGGGTGGCTATCTCTCGTTTTTCTGGTTTGATGGTCTGACTCCGCTCGTGTGTATTGCCGTGCTTATTGGGATTGTGGTTATTGTTGCGCGTCGTGATCGGGCTGGGCTGGTATTGCTGGGCTTTGTCGTCCCCTATTTCCTGTTTGTGCTGGCACAGGTCGAGCATTTCTTTCGGAATCTCATGCCGATCTTTCCCGCGCTGGTGGTGTTTGCTGCTATCGGTATTGTCGCTACCGTGCGGTGGTTGGCGCACACACTCCCCCGCTACACCAGTTCTGCCTTGTCTGCGCCACGACACAAGTTTGCCGTAACTGCAGTTCTTACAGGGCTGGTGCTAGTGGTTCCGCTCTGGACATCAATTGAGCAGACTCGTTTATTTGCCCAACCGCATAGCAAGGTTCGTGCTGGAGATTATCTTCGTGATCAATTACCGCACGGTGCACCTGCCGCTGTGTCGCTGCATCCGGTGGCGTGGGCTAACCAACCGTGGGTTACGCCTATCGAGAATGTGGCTCAACACAACGCTGATTGGTATCGCGCACAGGGGTATCGCTACATCGTTGGTAATGTGCGGATCGATCACGATCAGTATCAGCAGCTACGGAGCGGGGCAGAGGTACTGGCTACGTTCCCCGGTGAGCTAGATGGCGTGCCGAGTCCGCATATGGAGATTCTCGATCTGGGACTGCAACAGGATCAGTTGGCGATTGAGCAGCGGTTTGTGGCCTTTGGTGATCAGTTGATCTTTCTGGGGTATCAGCGGAGCGCGGGTGAGTTACGTTCAGCATTTTATCCGCTTGATGGAACTGCATCTGTTCAGCCAGGGCAGGCGCTGCAACTCAACACGTACTGGCAAGCCCCCGAGGAGATGACGATTGACTACGCGATGTTTTTACACCTTACCGATGAAGCGGGGCAGATTGTCGCACAGCGCGATCTCCTCATTCGGGCGTATGATTATCCAACGTCTGAGTGGTTTCAGGACGAACTGGTTGTCGATATTGCCGATCTCTATATACCGCCTGAGTTAGGTCCTGGCGAATACCAACTGACTATGGGTGTGTATGATATGACCTCGATGGCACGGTTGCCCATCGCTGAAACGACCGAGAGTGCGTTGCCCCTGATGACTGTGCAGGTGGGGCCGTAGGTAGATAAGAAAAATGTTGTTGTGACCAAGTGCTCTTTTAATACGTATAATAAGTAGCACATACTTTCTGTATATAATCTAAGGTGGTGATATATGGAAGCCGGGTTACAACAATCTACAGCTAGAGATCATTCATTAGCACAAACGAAACGCGCACAACGAATTCGTAAGAGAGTAGATCGGAAACATGAGCTTCTTATGAGATGGCAACGTCTGGTCCAGGCTCTTCATGAAGCGAAAGCACAAGAACGCCCTCCGTATATCGAGTTTTGGATTGTATTACAGGGTTTATGGTGTGGTCTTTGTATCCTCTGGTCTAGTTTCCCTATAGCGGGTCATTCAGCATATCTTCAGCAGGCAATGTCAGAAAACGCCATGGAGCAAAGACGACAGCAGTTTTTCAATTTGACATCTATATCTACAACCACCAAAAAGTACCTATCTGATCAAGGGTTTTTGGATAGGTTCATCCAACCAATGTCAAATATAGATTCACAAAAGCTTTGTTCCATTAGGCTTTTTGTTATGATATTGCTGCCATTGTGTGTCTATACTTTTTTTCAGGTACTCATCACTTTGGAGCCTATCACATCCATTGCGTTCCTTGAGCAACAGCAACAGATGTGATAGGCTCCAAAGTGATGAGTACCTGAAAAAAAGTATAGACACACAATGGCAGCAATATCATAACAAAAAGCCTAATGGAACAAAGCTTTTGTGAATCTATATTTGAC
>JBCDFA010000202.1:0-13785 GCA_039178835.1 Chloroflexota bacterium | reverse complement strand
AGCATATCTTCATACCGGATCAATTCCAGTGAGGGTATGCTTTGTTTTATTATTGCGGCAGAATTGACAGCACTTTTCCCCTTTTCTCCTTCTCTATGTTATTATTGTGCTTCTCAGATAAAGCTAGATAGGTCTTTACTGTGAGTCGAAAAGTGACGACGCTCAAACTACTGAAGCAATCTACCTACGATTGTCATATTCGTGTTGAAAATCGCCTTGATCTTCTCAGTCCAGGCCTTACGCAAGAGCGTTATATTGCTATTCTTGCAGCCTTCTACGGTTTTTATGCGCCATTGGAAGCTCAATGGCGGCGCTTTGGGGAACAAAGTGTATGCCGATCCCTCTTTCAGAATCGATTGAAGATCCCTCTTCTCTATAATGATCTCGTATCTCTCAAGGTAGAGGGTAGTACCATTGCATCCTTTCCTCTATGTTCCTATGTTCCTCAACAGAAAACATTTATGGATGTTCTTGGTACTATGTATGTTCTTGAAGGAGCGACACTGGGTGGTCAAATAATTATGCGCCATCTATCTAATCACTTTGACTTTATGCCAAAATATGGGGGGACCTTTTTTGCAAGTTATGGCGAACAGGTCGCTGCTATGTGGCGATCATTCACCCAGTTAGTTGGAAGTATTGAGCAAGAGCAAGATATTGCACATATTGTGACGGCAGCGGTTCAGACATTTGATACGCTTGACCAATGGCTAGAAGAAAGGCAGCTATGAGTTACCAATTGCCAAATTATCAGGTAGATCTTACTGATTGTGACACTGAGCCAATACATATTCCAGGGCGTATTCAACCTCATGGTATGTTGCTTGTGCTCAATCCCGATGATCTGAGTATTTTACAACTAAGTGATAATACGGAAGTCATATGTGGCAAGTCTCCACAGACTCTTCTAAACCAACCCCTCTCTTCTCTATTCAGCGCCGAAAAGATTGAACAGCTTCATAATATTGTACATACAGAGTTCATAACCGATAATCCGACCTATGCTTGGAATGTGTGTTTTGGTGAATCTGGCGAGATATACACAGGAGTCATCCATCGCTATCAAGATATATTACTACTTGAGTTAGAACCAACACTTGCGGAAGGACATATTCAGCAGTTGTATCAATCGATCAAATTGAGTACTACTCGCATCCAGCAGACCTCTTCATTTAATGATTTTTGTCAGGCTGTTGCTAACGAGGTACATAGACTGACCGGATTTGATCGTGTAATGGTGTACCGGTTCGCGGCTGAAGGCCATGGTTCGGTTATCGCCGAGTCTAAGATTAATGCACTTGAGCCTTTTCTCGGACTAAACTATCCTGCCTCAGATATTCCGCAACAGGCACGTGCCCTGTACCTCCTCAACTGGATACGTCATATTACTGATGTATCCTATCAGGCGTCAGATATTATTCCTACCCTCCACCCTCATAGTGGCAAGCCAACAGATCTGAGTTATAGTACACTGCGAAGTGTTTCTCCTATTCACGTTGAATATCTACAGAACATGGGCGTCCAGTCTTCGATGTCTCTCTCTCTGGTGCATAACAATCAATTATGGGGACTCATTGTATGTCATCATACGACGCCAAAACATGTTCCTTACGAAGTTCGTTCTGCATGTGAGGTGTTGGCGCAAGCGGTTTCACTCCAACTGACAGCAAAGCGAACACAAGAGCAGCATACACACCGTATCGATTCGCATGCTGTTGGTGCACAACTACTCGAACGCATTGCATTGTCTACAAGATGGTACGAAGGACTTGTTGATGGTTCGCCAACAGTTCTCGACTGCATTGATGCCGATGGGGCAGCAGTGTGTGTTGGACAACAGATTACCTGCTTTGGTACTACTCCTTCTGAGGAAGATATTCATCATCTTGTTGTATGGCTTAGTCAGCAGCAGATGGATAGCATTGCCATTGATTCTCTTCCGAAAGCATACCCTGCCTTATCTCACTGTAAGGATACGGCAAGTGGCATACTTGCGGTAGCCATAGCACAAGAGGTACATGAATATATCATCTGGTTCCGTGGTGAAATCTTACAAACAGTTTACTGGGGCGGCGATCCAACCAAATCTGTAGAAGCCTCAGCAGATGGACAACGTCTTAGTCCACGCAAATCATTTGAGGCATGGAAAGAAATGGTCCATGGACATTCGCATCCGTGGACAACAGAAGAGCAGGCTATGGCATCTGATTTACGAGATGCCATTATTCGTATTCTGGTCCATCAAACCGAGAAACTCCTACAAGTAAACCGAGACTTAAGTCGTAGCAATGAGGAGCTAGATGCTTTTGCTTATGCTATCGCGCATGATCTACGGGAACCACTGCGAGGTATTCATACCTATGCACAGTTTCTGCTCGAAGACCATAGCAAACAGCTTGGCGAAGATGGTCAGTCTCAGATACACACATTATTACGATTAAGTCAGCGCATGGATAACTTGCTTACTTCCTTGCTTTACTACTCTCGTTTAGGCTATATACACAGTGTCTCGAAAACAGTTTCGTTGCAACACATCGTTCAGGAGACAATAGATACGCTGAGTGGCACAATCCAACAGCATAGTGTCGATATTCGTATTCCGCGCCCGCTCCCTTCTTTCCCTTGTGATCAAACCCGCCTGGGAGAAGTGTTTACCAATCTTATCAGCAATGCTATCAAATATAATGATAAGCCTGAAAAGTGGATCGAAATCGGCTATCTCGACGTATTAGACAGTACAGACGATCAGATAGACACTATCACATGTTATATACGTGACAATGGCATAGGCATTCCTGAAAAACACCAGCAGACCATCTTTCGTATATTCAAGCGTCTGCATGGACGGGATAAGTATGGTGGTGGAACTGGTGTAGGTCTTGCAATTGTAAAACGTATTATCGATAGGCACGGTGGAAATATTCGTGTTGAATCGGAACCAGGGCAGGGCACAACATTCTATTTTACGATTCCTAGGAGCAATGACTGATGAGTGATAAAGGTTCGCATGTCATTCTCGTTGTAGAAGACAGTGACGAAGATTTTGAGGCAACTGTACGAGCTTTACGCAAAGTTGGACCTAATATACGGGTAGAACGTTGTGTCGATGGTGATGATGCTCTTGATTTTCTCAATCGACGCGGCTCATATAAGGCGAGATCAGCAGAGAATTGGCCAACGCTGGTGCTGATGGACCTCAATATCCCTGCGACAGATGGCTATGAAGTTATTACCCATATGCGTCAGGATGATGCGTTAAAGCTTTTGCCTGTAGTTGTCTTGACAACTTCTTCCAGTCCTAAAGATATCGAAAGATGTTATCGAGCTGGTGTAAACAGCTATATGATTAAACCTGTTGATTTCAAGGCTTTTGTTTCCTCAATGGAGGCGCTATACGAATATTGGTTTGGTTTTGTGGTGTTACCAGATCAGGCTGGAGATACAATTTAATGCGTTTATGCAAGCATATCCTTATTGTTGATGACAGTCCCGAAGATTGCTCTGTCTATCAGCGCTATCTTAAAACTGATGTTACTACCGATTATGTACTGTACTGTGCCGATATAGGTGCAGATGGCTTGGCAATGTGCCATGAACACAGACTCGATTGTATTATTCTTGACTATCATCTACCCGACATGAATGGTATCGAGTTCCTGGAAGCGCTGCATTCCCAGAATAACGTATGTGGGGTAGCTCTGGTAATGTTGACGGGACTTGGTAATGAGGAGATTGCTGTTGAAGCGATGAAGGCAGGAGCTCAGGATTACTTAATAAAAGATAAGGTCACTGCTACTTCACTAAAACATACAGTACACAACGCTATTGATATTGTCACACTCCAGCAAAAAGTCAAGCAGCAACAAGAGGAGCTTGAATATCAATATCAGCGAGAACAACAGGCTCATATCGCAACTGAAGAAGCCCTTCAGCAAGTGGCTTCGATTCTGGAAAGTATTACTGATGGATTTTTTGCCGTTGATAGGGAGTGGTGCATCACATATGTAAACAGGGAAGCGGAGCAACAGCTGCAATGTGCGCTTCAAGAGCTCGTTGGTAAGTGTTTGTGGGATACCTTTCCAGGATTAATAGCTCCCCCGTTTGAAATACACTATCATCAAGCTATGAACTCACAGGAGTCTGTTACTTTCGAAGAATATGACCACTATTTTGATCGATGGTTTGATGTGCGGGTGTACCCTTCTACAACTGGGGTATCGGTCTACTTCTGCGATGTGACAGAACGCAAACAAACCGAAGCACTGCTACGCCAGCGAGAACAGGAATTTGTCGCACTGGCTGAGAATGCACCTGATGTTATTACCCGCTTCGACCAGTCCCTGCGCTATATCTATGCAAATGCCGAGATACGATCAATGACAGGGATTGCACAGCACGCTTTTCTTGGGAAAACCAATGAAGAACTTGGTCTTCCAGATTCGTTTTGCAATATGTGGGGTATTCATCTGTATCAGGTGTTTGTGACAGGAACACCAGCCATGTTTGAGTTCTCGCTTATTACCCCAGAGGGGATGCACTATTATGAGGCACGCCTGGTGGCTGAATTCGGCAGTGATGGCGTGGTTAGTACAGTGATGGGTATTGCACGTGATATCACCAAACAGTATGTCTCAAATCAACGTCTGCAGTCTTTGATGGATGTTAGCACGACCTTGAGTAGTTCCCTTGACTATCAAGAAACATTAAATAAACTTACCAATCTCGTTGTACCGTCTCTGGCAGATTGGTGCTGTATCACACTTTTAGAGAGCAGTGATACAGTAGTAAATATTGCTGTCTCTATGGACGATATGTTAAAGGAAGACCTTGTGGAGGTGTTTGAAGGAACACATACTCATTCGTCTTCTACGACGAAGGGACCACTACACGCTATTAATACCGGTAGAACAGAGTACTGGGAAACAGTACCACTCGATTTGTTTTCATTTGTTGAGTCTCAGGAGACTCGATCAACGGTGCGTAACTTACCATTTTCATCAGTTATCATTGCACCGCTTTCACTCCACGGTAAGAATATTGGCGCAATAAGTTTAGCGATGAATGGATCAGGGCGATATTTCTCCGCAGATGAGATTACGCTTATAGAAGAAATTGCAATTCGAGCCGCCACAGCTATCGAAAATGCAAGATTGTATCAACGTGCCCAGGAGGGAATTGACAATCGTGAGATGCTTATGTCAATTGCTTCACACGAGATGAAGAATTCACTGACAAACCTCATAGCTCGATTAGAGCTTATGCGATATCGTGCCAAGATATCAGAACATTTAACAGGTGAGGACAACCGTGATCTAGTGATTATGCTTGAGCAAAGTAAACGAGTTAATACGTTGCTCAGCCAACTGTTAGATCTCTCACGTATCGAAGCAGGGCAATTCGGTATAGAGTATGCTTCGCTTGATCTATCTGTTGTTGTTCAGCGTATCGTTATAGAGGTAGAACCAACTGTGCGAAAGCATACGCTTATAGCTAAAGGTATGGACTCACCCCAACGTATAATGGGCGACCCTCTAAGCCTGGAACAAGTTTTCCGTAACCTGTTAAGTAACGCTATCAAATATAGTCCAAATGGTGGAACGATTCACATAGACATTCAAGAAGACGAACAGTATGTTTGTGTGCAGATTGCAGATGAAGGCGTAGGTATTGCTGAAGAAGACCTTTCACATATTTTTAACCAATTTTATCGTGTAAAAACAGCTCAGCAACACGCGGTAGGTTCAGGTTTAGGCCTCTTTGTGGTTAGGGAAATTGTTCGTCATCACCAGGGACATATCGAAGTTGATAGTAAATTATATCAAGGAAGCACTTTTAGAGTTTATCTTCCGTTACTTTCTACATAATTACACAGACTGTACTCCTCATTTTCTGAGAATCTTCCTAATCAATTACTCTTTCATTTTATCTATAATAATATAGACCATTAATAAGATATGCTGTCTTGTTACCGGCATCAACCAGAGAGTAAACAGGTATCTTCTTTATTAAGAGAAGATGATATGTATTGCATTTTTAGATAATAAGTAATTTTGAATGATCTGGCATATTTTATGCAACATGAAAGAGAAAATGGACTTAATATATTCAAGGAGTGTCGATATGCCAAATTGGGATATTATCAAAGGCCAATGGAGTCAGCTTAAAGGACAGGCACGTACACGTTGGGGCAAACTCACCGATGATGAGTGGGAGCAAATTGCCGGTCATAAGGATCGATTGGTTGGTAAACTACAAGAAAAATATGGTTGGACGAAAGAAGAAGCAGAACGAGAGGCAGATAGTCACTTCGATCAACAGACGACCCATTGATCCATATAACAGGAAGACGACAGATATAATACTGTCGTCTTCCTGTTATATAAAAATAGAAAACTATGCTATGAGTAGATTATTCACGGTGCATACAAACTGATCGATAAAAAATGGCTTAGGAATATAAGCAGCAACACCTAACTGTTGAGCATACTGCTGCATCGAAGGTGTATCGTAGGCAGTGCAGAGGACAACCGGGGTGACTAAGGTATTAATGTTCAAGCGCTGAATAAGATCGAAACCAGTTATACCACGTAAGTTGTAATCCGTAATGAGTATATCATATGGATGTCGATGCCATTGCTCGAGACCTTCTTCACCCGAGTATGCTATGTCCATTTCGCAACGCAACCCTAGTCTTTTCATTCCGATACGTATGAGGTTTGCAATACTGACATCGTCCTCAACTAACAGTAGACGGTGCGCCCTACTTGCTTCATATTCTGCAATAGCACTAGACACATCAACCATCGTTTGCTCTCTTTCAGAGTAGGTACCAAAGAAACAAATGTCTATAGGAACTATAAAATATATTTGGTGAACTTATTACTATGCATGAATGATGCCAAATATTGTCATGTCACGGAGTAAATTGAGTATTATTGAATATCGTACAATTGTAATTGGATCTGTTGAGGCAAAGCAGTGAAAATAACATGGATCAGACTGGCCCTAACATATATCATCTTTTTTCTAGTATCTGTACCGAGTTCCGTTTTGGCGCAGGAACCAGTGCCAACTGAGGTTCCCACTGCTGAAGAGCAACCAGAAGCCCCAGCACAGGTTGAAGTACAACCGACAGCACAAGACGAACAGATCGACGAACGATTGACCGGCATTTTACAAGCTACAGACTGGTTTGTAACACCTTCCGTCACTGTTCGAGATGGCGTTGTTTTTCTGGATGGCCAAACAGAGACTGAAGAATATCAGGAGTGGGCCGGAAATTTGGCACAGAATACACAGGATGTAGTCGCTGTAGTCAATCGTATCGAAGTTCTGCCTCGCTCACCATGGGATTTCTCACCTGCACTGGCCGAAATGCAAACACTATGGCGCGACCTTATTCAGGCCATCCCTCTCTTTCTTTTTGGCATCATTGTACTGCTCGTGTCATGGTGGATTACGAAACCTATCACGCACATTTCTCGTCGAGTCCTGCGGGATCAACTTGGTTCGCAGCTACTCACCCGCATTGTGTCACGAGCAATTGCAATCCCTGTGTTTTTGTTGGGACTCTATTTGGTGCTTCAGGTTGCAGGACTTACCCGTCTGGCGCTTACGTTGCTTGGGGGGACAGGAGTCGTAGGAATTGTGATTGGTTTTGCCTTTCGCGATATTGCAGAAAACTTTTTGGCCAGTGTGCTACTCAGTATACGCAAACCGTTTCGTACCGATGATTTTATTGAAGTGGCAGGATATACGGGCATTGTACAGCAGATGAATACACGCAGTACGGTGCTTATGACCCTCGATGGCAACCACATTCAGATCCCGAATGCAACTGTTTTTAAGAATACAATTGTCAACTATTCCGCCAACCCCAATCGACGATCTGATTTTGCAGTAGGTATTGGCTATGATGATGCTATCCCACAAGCTCAGGAACTTATTTCCCAAATACTTGATCAGCATCCCGCCGTGCTCAGGACTCCCGAGCCACTCGTTCTCGTTGATGAGTTGGGCGCTGCAACTGTTAATCTACGTATCTACTTTTGGTACGATGCTACGTTATATGCACCCATAAAGATAACATCATCGCTTATTCGTCTTACAAAACGAACTTTAGAGAAAAATGGCATTTCGATGCCAGATGAAGCACGTGAAGTTATTTTTCCGCAGGGTGTTCCCGTTATTCAACCCTCCAATTTAGAAGAGAACACTCCTACAAACGGCGCAAAGCGGAATGGCCCACCAAAACATACTCCGTCTGATGATGCGTTGCTTTCAGAGCCACTAACGACAGAAGCTGAGGGACACCTGCATAGTGAAGAGCAAGACATCCGTAAGCAAGCTGAACGATCACGTACACCCGAAGAAGGAGAAAATCTCTTAGAGGAGGAGTAGCTGTGTCAGACTTAGCACCCTCGATTTTGATAGGCACGCAATAGGGCTTCCCCTAGTTAGTTCATAGGCGCTTCAACCGTGATGTCTGGGTCGTCAAAGTCGTAATACGTAACGAGCGTATGATACTCACGTTCATCGATACTGACTTGCTCGCCATTGGGCAGGGTCGCAGTAGTAGCTTTTTGGATTTCCACGATATTTTGTTGATGCACCCGTCCCTCATCATCAATCCACACATCGTATTTGTAGACAGTATTCTCGGCACTGACACGACCAACACTATCAACCTCAGGGATCGGTTGCCCACGCACCTCAAACACGGTGAGCTGCGGTACCTGGAATTGGTAGTGGGTGGTTGTCACCTCAGCAATATCCATCTCACCGAGACGCGTGATGGTACCGGCACATGCCGCAAGTTGCTCAAGTTGCTGGACCAGATTAAACCCTGTAAGAAACGCTTCCGAACGGTAGGCATTGGCATCTTCTACACGCCATTCGCCATCTGTATTGGCATAGGTCTGATCACCAATGCGAACAAGGCCAGTAGTCAAATCTGGGTTTCCTGGGACAACGATCCATTCAACACCCTGATCAGGCAAGACCAATCGCCCTTGTCCATAGACTCCTCTGTCATTACGTGAGCGAGCGTCACCAAGATCAACTTTGGTTAAAGAATAGAAACGGACACGTTCAAAGGTGGTAAGAGGTGGGAGATTTGTGACCGCTTCTTGTGCTGTGCTTTTGGGTGTGGTAAGTATGCTTAGGATGAGGCAGAGTATGAGCGATAGTCCGAAGATATTCAAAGTGCTCCTTTGTTTCAGATGAAACATGGTTCTTTCCTCTTTTTAATAATATGAGAGACCTAACCTAACAGAATCCACGCTAAGGTTACGCTATCGCATTTTGCGACGTACATACATATAAGATCCACCAGTAAAAAGCGCCCACGCACCGATGTAAATCGGCAATGTAGCAACTTGCACATGAAAGATATTTGGATCGAAGTGAACCAACAATAAGCTAACAGCGAACACCAGACTAATCACTCCTGTTGGTACCAGTGGGCTGAGTTGTCGCTGATGCTTGATTAACCATTGGACAATAAATGCACTGACAATGATGATACCTACTGCCATCCATCCCAACCATCCTGCTTCTAATAACCAATCTGAATGTCGAGTCATGAGCTTCCTCCTTATGCATTAGACAGGTACGCGCTGGATGGTTTTACCGCGTACCTGTTTGCTATATCTTTTTAGTTAAGTGGAGCAGTAACCGCAATAGTAGGATCGTTAAAATCCTTGTGGGTGATGAGAAAACTTGTCTCGCGTGCCCCCAGAGTGACTGCTTCACCATTGCTGACAACTGACCAGATTTAGATGGGAGCGACAATGTTGATTGTGGGATCGTCTAACGCATAAAAGGTCACCAGTTGTTCGATAGTCGTAGCAGGACGAGTGAAGGTTTCCCCATCAACTGTCACTTGGGTGGCGGCTCGCTGCTCTACGTAATTCAACTGAAGAACGTTACCAGCGTCATCAACCCACACATCAAATTTGTAAGGAGTGTCTGTGGTAGATGGTGTGGGAAGTTAATCGGTGAAGAGGGCAAACAGGTCGTGATGATCAATCGAGAGTTGATAGTGAGTTGTCGTGACACCTTGCAGTTCCTGTGTTCCGATACGCGTGGTATGCGACGCCTGCGTGGCTATCTGTGGCAGATGCGAGACAAGTAGCGGCGCAGTAGGAATTCCCTTTTCTGGCGCCTCATATGCTTCCCATGTGTCGTCAACCAGCTGATAGAGGGTCGAGCCGATCATGATTTCACGACTGTCGATGGGGGTGGGAGTGGCTGGATTATCACGCCAGAGCTGATAGCGGTCGGGTAGCACGATTGAGCCTTGTTCGTAGAGCACTGTTTGATCCTCCCCGATACGGGTCTGGGTAGTTTGTACAAACTGTGCGGTGGTAAAAGTGTTCAGGGAAGGCGGTGTAGTGGTGGTAGTTTGAGCAGTACTGGTATGCGTGAGCACGAGTGAGAGTACCAGCGCCATACTACTAAACAGAGACAATGACCATTTCGTGGAACGAGCCATTGGTCGTATAACTCTATCGTTATTTAGAAACATTACTGTAGTCCTTTCTTGTTTTAGTTAATACTATTAACTATATTTATTTACTACAATGATGAAACTCACTCTTCACTCACACGATGAAAATATCTGTAGAAAACAATATTGACAAAAATCCAGGCCACAGCAAATATTGTCCAAAGGACAATGTTATTAGTAAATTCCGAGTTTGCTTGAAATCCTACAATCATAAGTATCGAGACGATGGCTGTCACTGCACCGCTAATAAAAGTCCAAATAAATGGGTTGGCAAAACCACTATGTTTCTTCCACCAGGTGAGAACAAGACCGAAAATAATGAGGATAATTATGCTCACAGCGCCCAAAACTCCAGCACTTGCATAGTTATCAAATAGTATCATGAATGTATCTTCTTACATGTTGAGTTTCTTATAAAACGAGATTTGCATAATCCATGCCAAAAGTGCATTGGAAGTTACCTCCACACTATAAATAAATTGTAGGTGGAGGTAATAGGTGGTTATGATTATGGTCTTTCGAGGCATTATCAAAGGCTAGCAACACAGTCAGACAATGATACAGCAAGGCCAAAGGCTTCAATAGCAAGTTGTGCTCCTCTTGTTATTGGAAGAAATTGAGAAGCAACATCAGCTATTGCCAAAACGACATCAAGCACATCGCCTTGTGTAAAAGCTACTGCTCCGGTAACCGCAGTGTATACAGTAGAAACTGTGTCTGTAAATTCATCGGCCGGAGTTAGTGCAAAAATTGTATCAATAACAAATGATCGACACTGTGATGTTATAAGACCTGTAGGATCAATATTGTTTGCAGGATTACAATCAGCATAAGCATAACGATTGCTGGTAAGAAGACTTCTTGATCATGGGTCCGCCTGAGTGAAGCGTCCGCTTGTAGCTTGATAGTAGCGTGCTCCCATCTGATACAAATTGGTTGCTTCATCGCTGTAAGTGCTGGTGTAACGATAGGAGTTGGGCATATCAGAAACATCGCCGAGTAGATTGCCCCACGGATCATAGGTGTAGTCTGTAGCAAGTGCTCCATCACTATCTACCAAAGCACGCACACTGCCAATACGGTCTTTCCCATAGTTATACACAGCGCCGTCGCTGCTAACTGAGCGTAGCGCACCGCTTAAATCACGGAGATAGGTTGCTTCTGTTGCACCTGTTTCCTGTGTCAGACCCGTAATGTTATACCAATAATCGGTACGTTCAGTATCTACTGTCTTGCTTGAGCGACGACCTAAACCATCATACTCAAACGAAACGTCTATCCCATTGATGATGCCATTGACCCAGCGATTGGCCTGATCGTAGTTCAGATTATTTTCACCATACGAGAGTAGATTGCCATTGCGGTCATAACGGTAATTTGTATCGGCAAACTCAACCATCTGATTAGCAGCATCATACTCTGCGGTTAGAACTTCTCCATCGAGTGTCATGCTGGTGCGATTGTTATTATCATCGTAGGTATATTTCTGATTGAAGGGAAGTGTACCTGTACGAGTCGCAGCGATCAAACGATCCAGATCGTCATAGCCATAGTTGATCGTTGAGCCATCAAGTTCTGTGATGCGTAAGACATTCCCTCCGCGAAAGTCTTCATTATTACGAACACTATAATCGTAATCAAAACTTTGTAGTTTTGTTCCATCCTGCTGTTCAAGGGTCATAAGATCGATACGATTGGCATTGTCATATAGTATTTTCTGAGCTGTGCCACTGGGAAACGTAATCGCAGTACGACGACCACGCTCATCATATTCATATGTAATAGCACGACCACCATCTTTGGGATCAGTTTGCGACTCAACACGCAACTTATTGTCATATCGGAAATGGATAAGCTCATTATCGAATGTGGTGATGCTTTCTAACAATCCCTTTGTAAAGTAGTCATAGTGAGTAGTTTGCGTTATATTGTTCTGGGCACGTGATTCACGTATGATTTGGTCATCTTCATCATAGTTCCACTTGGTTGAGCCAGAGCTATCTTGGATTGCGCTGATATTCCCGTTAGGGTCAAAAGCATATGTATGAGAGAAAGCTTTGAGCCCGTCCTCCCCCTTAAAAGCGATGTGTTTAGTTCGACCGAGGCCATCGTACTTGAATGTGCGTTTTTGGCCTTTGGGGTCAATCATTTGTGTGGGGCTACCCTCGACATTTGGCTTCACCAATGTCACACGATCACTCATTTCCCCAGCACCTGCGGGTGTTGTTACGGTGGTCAGGTAGCCTGTGCCATCCTGGTAGGTGAAATGTGTTTGATTGCCCTTGGGATCAATCATGCTTGTTACCAGACCACCAGAGCTATAGGTGTATCCAATACTACGGAGATTTTCCTGTGGTTCAGGCAGCGGTTCTTGATCCAGATCTGTCTCTGGGGCATAGCGATTAACTTCTATCGTTGTGATGTTCCCTCTATCATCACGATAATAGACGGTGGCAACAAAGGATTTGCCAGCCTCCTGTCGTGCCTCGTTACGCGAGTCAATGATATAGCGCTGCCCACCTGTCAGCAGATCTGATCCACGTCTTGTCTGCTCACCAGCTTCGTTACGGGCTCGTTCAACGAGACTGGTCTCGCCAAAATAGGTATACTGGTAGCCTGCGCTACTCCCGGCAGGGGTAACTGACGATTGTCGTAATAGGTTGTCATATGCTACGCGGGTTGTGGCACCAAAGGGGTCGGTAATTTCGGTTATTTGTCCTGCATCATTGAAGGTATAACGAGCAGTTTGGAACTTTCCTTCATCATCTGGGCGGGCAACAACCGTCTCTTGATTACGTTTAATATAGCGAAATCCAAGAATAGGATTATGTTCTGGGGTCGCGTCGGTTATGGTTCTCACCTCGCCGCGTCGACCATACGCAATGTAGCTGCTCAAACCACGTGGGTTGGTTATTTTACCAAGCAAATTTCCACGATTGTAGCGTAGTTGCGTGGTGACCTCATCGGCAGTCCCCACCGCATGCTTGATCGTTATGAGGTTTCCGCGTTGGTCGTAGGCATAGGTGGAGGTGCGTCCTGCCATGTCAATAATCTTGCTCAAACGATTACGGGTGTACTCTAGTGTTGTACTCCGATTCGCTTGATCCACAATTCGCACCAGTCGATCATGGTCATAGCTAAAATCAAGATAATTCTCATTGAGATCTTCCATGCGAGTTAGTTTGCCATCGGCATCGAAGAAATACTCGGTTGCACCAATGTCATTAGTCAGAACATAGACCCGCTTTGGATCAACAGGTTGTTCAGAAAGATCT
>JBCDFA010000201.1:0-13835 GCA_039178835.1 Chloroflexota bacterium | reverse complement strand
TCTTTGGCGAGGCGTTCTGCTAGTGCCTGGGTTTTCAAGGCCGACGTGCGCTCGGCAATGGCGTCCGTGATGCGGCTGCGCAACCCGTTGAGGAGTGGGCCCATTTCTTTGCGTTCCTCGGGTGACATCTTTCCGAGGGTTTTCATTTTTTCCGATACCGAGCCTTTTTTGCCCAGCGCGGCAACGCGAACCGCCTCTATGCCCGTTTCATCGCTCGCATCTGCAATTGCAGTGAGTACATCGTTTTCGAGTTGTTCATCCCACCGTTTCCAGTCGTCGAAAGAAATAGCAGCGTGGAGTCATTCCGCTTACTCTCACCCGTAGCACCTGTTCGAGATGCCAGAACTCCTGGTAGGTGGTGGCGATTTGCTCGAGCAAGCGTACTTCGTGGGTAATGACAGCCATTCGTGCACCGGGGGCGGCCACACGGGCGGTCTCGGCAAAAAAACGTGGATAGAGTTGCTCGTTATCTTGATGAGAACCTATCAGTTGGCCATAGGGGAGATCGGCGCATAACACATTGACGCTTGCTGTTTCAAGCGGGAGACTCCCCACATCCCATTGCTCAAGTCTGACCTGAGTGGTATATCCTGCCTCAGCTAGATTTGCTTGTGCACAGGTGAGTGCTGCTGGATCAAGATCACATCCTATAGCGTGTTGTACTGGCCCAAGTTTGAGTCGCTCAATGAGCAGGGTTCCTGAGCCACACGCAAGATTTACAACGACATCGGTTGGCTGTGGCTGAGTCAACTGCATCATAGTGTGTGCTACCGTCGCATTGAGTGCGCCTGGGAAGTTGCACACGCGCCATGAGCGTGTAGCAAGTGGCCGAGGTGAAAGGCGAATGAGCGACTCCCAGCCATTCTGCGAACGTCGGAGTCGTAAGAGCAGATCACCTTCATCTGCTACATTCTGTAGGCCGGTACGTTCACTGATCGCCTCCTGAAGACGAGTTAATACAGCGGAGTCGCGACCTGCAGCATTCATATAGAGTGTAGAAAAGGTGCGTTTGGGCCACAGTCTTCGCACACGTTCGATCTGTTTGATGAGCATTTCAAAGTGCTGGTGTCCAAGCAGAGCCTTGGGGCGTGGAACAGGAAATTCGTGTACTAGATACACGGCAATAACACTTTGTAAGGTACACAGTTCCTGCAATGCTCCCGTAAACGTAAACGGCACTATTTCTGCGCGTCGTGATGAGTCCAGCTTGATCTGAGAACCAAAGCGGGTATGTAGTTCATGCTTTACTATATCTTCCAAACCCTCAAGGAAGTCAGTTTCACATCGAAAAGAAAGCTTTTCTATCTCTGGGGAGTAGTCTGGTGAGCGATGTTTTGATTTGTGGGTTGTCATAGGATGTTGACGCTACGATACGCGTTTTCGTTTATTTCGCCAGCGTCGCTTGGCAACTGTGTGACTTTTGGCTGTAACAAACTTGTAAGCATGATTGTTACGTTTGTGCCGATAGGATTTTGGTAGATGAAATGTTCGTCTATATCTGGTCTTGTGATTGTTGTTATGCATAGGAGGTGGAGTTTGGGTGGTAGGTTCTGGTACAACCTGTTGTGCCTCTCGTAAGACTGCTAATCTGCGAGCTGAGCCTGCCCTGGCCATATCCTGTACAGGTGTTTCAATTGATGATGGGGTTATGTCAGATAATTCATTTTCTGCTTCTGGGAGAGGGTTTTTGCCGACCAGAAGTGTCGTTTCGTCTTGTGATTGCTCAGGCGTATCTACCAATGTGGTGGTTTCGTCTGAGGTCTTGTTGTGTTTCGGTGTGATAAGTTTTGGACTTTCTGTTGCGATGAACGTTCGTTCAATTGCCAGATTAGTACCAGCCGGTCGGGCTTCGTTGCGAGCGTGAGTAAAAATGCGAATGGGCTGATGTTGTGAGGGCATGCCGATCCGTATGGGTGTATCACCATTAAAGTAGGGGGTGAATTCTTCCGATATTGATGGGTAGGGTATGATAGCTCCAGGTCCAGCATATGGGAGAGAGGAACGTGGTGGTGGCGAGACAGGTTTGGTCTGCTTGGCGACACCCCCCTCATCAGCCACACTAACAGCATGTTGGTATACTCGCAGAGTTTCTCGAGCAGCCCGGACCCACGAGAATCGTTGTGATCGGGCTCTACCAAGCCGTGACAGTTCGTCCTGTTGTTCTGTATTGTCCCACAAAGCCTCAATTGAGTCAGCCCACATTTCCACATCGAGAGGTGGAACATAAATAACTGCATCTCCACCGATTTCAGGGAGGCTTGAGGTTGCTGAAGCAAGACAAGCTGCTCCGCAAGCCATTGCTTCAAGGAGTGGTAAACCGAACCCTTCATAGAGCGAAGGGTTGATATAGAACTGACAGGCATTGTACAACCAGCGCAGATCATATTGGCCTACATTTCCTGCAAAGAGAACATGATCTGCCAACCGCAAATCGCGCACGGCTGAGAAGATACCATCATCACGCCATCCACGGCCACCTGCGATTATAAGGAAATAGGGGCGTGATGGTTGCCGATCAAGACAGATACGCAGGGCTCGTAGCAGGGTTGGAATATTTTTGCGGGGCTCAAGCGTACTGACAAACAACATAAATGATCCTGCAGCAACAGGAGTTCCATTGAGCACACGTGCCTCGCTGATGCGCAGATCTATAGGACGAAAAACAGGTGCGGCTGCCTCGTAAATAACATGAATCTGTTCAGGTGAGAGATCAAGAAACTGCACAATATCCTGGCGAGTCGCTTCAGACACAGCAATAATGCTATCAGCACGATGACTACTGGTTTTAACCTGACCATAGTATGCACGTGCAGCATCATCAAGGATGTCGGGATAATGCATGAACGCAAGATCGTGAATAGTGGCAACTGCCGGGAAAGGGCGTCGCACAGGGGCAATGAAATCTGGTGTATGGAACACATGGGGGCGAGCCAATGTAACTTCAACCGGGAGGCTCCACTGTTCCAAGCGATGATGCGGGGGTGTGTAAACAGTCCGTCGTGTCACATTTTGGGCCACGGCAAGCGGCCGCAACATATCTCGATGCTGCAAGCTAATAAACTGATCCTCCCGTGCAATCTCGGCCATGCTTGTCAGGAGAAACCGTGTGTATTGAGGAATGCCGCCACGCCGATAGGCGTTTAAACGGGCATCAATTGCGATACGCATAGCATTGTTTACGGCGAAACTACGGAATTACTCATCTATTGTGTTGGTGCTTCCGTGGTTCAATCTATTCCTTCGACTTATTATGTATGAACGATCTTTACGGGCATTATGTCATACCTGTAGCATACCTTTATGGTAAATAGAGAAGAATCAGATTGATATGCTAGTATGTATCTTCGATATTAACCACATGCCCATCGTATGCCAGCCGAATATGTTCAGGAAGTGTGCGATTTGTTTCTTCATAATCGACTTGATGATTCATATGGACCAATAGTGCCTGCTGTGGGCTCAGATCTGCAACAACTTCAACCGCTTCAGCAATCGAGAAATGTGTTGGATGTGGGTCTGCACATAAGGCATTAAGTACAAGGACATCTAGATTACGTAAATACTCCCGTGATTCGGGTGGGATGACATTTGCATCTGTGATATAGCCTAGACGCCCAACTTGATAACCGGTAATAGCCCATGTTCCATGTTGTATCAGCAATGGTCTAATTGTAACTGAACCAATCGTGAAAGGTTCATTTGAATTGATTTCTGTTAATTCTAGCGATGGCCGTGTTGAACCTTCAGAAAGGTTTGCGAAGGCATAATCAAAACGTTTTTGAATATCGTTCAGGGTCGATCTAGTTCCATACAGTGGGATCGCACCTTTCTGTTTGAAATTCAAAGGCCGGATATCATCTAGTCCTGCTATATGATCGGCATGTGTATGAGTAATCAATACTGCATCAAGGTGTGACATACCAACTGTCAACGCTTGTTGCCGCAGATCGGGTCCGGCATCTATCAAGATAGTTAATCCGGCCACTTCTAGCAGGGCGGAGGTACGTAAACGCTTGTTGCGTGGATTGGGTGAAGTGCAAATGCCACACGTACATCCAATCACTGGTACACCTGTTGAAGTGCCGGTCCCCAAGAACGTTAATCGCATACACACTGACTTATGATCAATAATCCTTTCTATTATAGCACACACCTTTATCGTTATTATCATTGTTTATAATTGTTAAAGGGTCAAAGATGTCAAGTTGCGCGTTAAATTGAGCTATGCTATTATTAATGATATACAAGCAAATACAATTAGGAAAACTTATCCAGAGGGGTGGAGGGACTGGCCCTGTGAAGCCCGGCAACCCCCAAAAAGCACAGAGAACTCTAAGGTTGTGTGCCTTGAAAGTGCTGAGTTTGTTTGGGACGGTGCCAATTCCTGCAAGAGGTAACAGCCGATGTTATCCTTGGGAGATGAGAGGTTCGTGTAGATAAACCTCTCGCTGTGCGAGTGGTTTTTTTATGAGATGAATACAGTATCACAAACAGTATGGTGGGACAATGGTAACGTTTGTCTGATTGACCAACGACTTCTTCCAGGGCAGGAAGTTGTGGTTTGTTGTCCCTCGATTGAAGATGTGTTTCATGCTATTCGGTCAATGCAGGTACGTGGTGCACCGGCTATTGGTTGCACGGCTGCTTATGGGTTGGTCCTGGTTGCCTATCAATCGCAGATTGATGATGTTCAGCAGATTCGTAGCAAGCTTGCAAAGGCCAAACAGTATCTTGATGAGTCTCGCCCTACTGCGGTCAATTTGGTATGGGCTACCAATCGTATGATGCGTGTAGCCAATGCGTATGACACTCAGGATGCCGCATCTCTCTTTCAAATGCTATTGCAAGAAGCGAATACGATTGTGGCAGAAGATTTGGCAATGTGCCATGCTATTGGTGAACACGGTGCGGCGTTGATTCCTCATGCTGGTCGGGTTCTCACCCATTGCAACGCAGGTGGGTTGGCAACAGCAGGGTATGGAACAGCACTTGCGCCCATTCGAACAGCTTTTGCTCAGGGCCGTCCTGTACATGTGTTAGTTGATGAGACACGTCCTTTCTTACAGGGTGCACGTCTAACAGCATGGGAACTTCAACGCGATGACATACCCCTCACCCTCATTACGGACAATATGGCTGGGTATTTTATGCAGCAAGGTCAGATAGATTGTGTCATCGTTGGTGCAGATCGTATTGTTGCAAATGGCGATATTGCGAACAAAATCGGTACCTATAGTGTTGCTGTGCTCGCGAAAGCCCACGATATTCCATTCTATGTAGCAGCACCTTCTTCTACCATTGATATGAATTTACCCAATGGTGCTGCGATTCCGATTGAGCAACGTGATCCAGATGAAGTTACGACGTTGAGTGGTGTGCAGATTGCACCTGAGGGGATACACGCAGCCCATCCAGCATTTGATGTTACACCACATACACTTATTTCAGCCATTATTACTGAGCAGGGTGTTATTTTTCCTCCATATCAAGATCAGATAGCGCGAGCCATGGATGGAGAAATCCCATGAGGTGCGGTTTGGGCTGGTTGTCATAACGTATATGTCATTATCATTTGATACAGCCTGTCTACCATTATTGCTAGGAAGTTTGCCACATCGGAATGCGCGACAAGCATTTGAGGTATCACGGCGCTATGCAGGAGTATTATTGACGTGGCCACAGCTTCCGCAGATAAGCTTTCGCGAACAAAGTTTTGTGCAAAGCGCTATTAAATTTCCGGGTTTGGTTCTTGACCAGTCAACAGCACGTATTTACGTTGATAGGACCGATGTTGAAAAAGAACACATCCGACTTGCGCTGGCATACTTAGAGCACAATGCGGCATATGCCTCTTGGTCGCCACACGATGCGCTTGGTCTTGCAGAACTTGAGCATCACGCGACAGCGTTGCGAGAAATACGTGCGTTGAAGGGGCAGATTATGGGGCCAATCAGCCTCGCATTACAATTGACAGATGAACATCAGCGCCCCTTGATTTATGATGAACGTTTGTTGGAAGCACTGGTCCATTTCATCTGGTTGCGCGTTATCTGGCAGGAAGCATATCTGAGTGAATTTATTGATACCACTATTATTTGTGTTGAGGAGCCGTTGCTCGATATGGTTGGAACACCGTTTGTGCCACTTGGCTGGGAGGATATTCGACGCAGGCTCAATGAGATTTTTTCAGGAATAGTCGGATGTCGGGCCTTATTTGCTGGGGGTGCGGTCGATTGGAAGGAAGTGTTAGAGACATCTGTCGATCTGATTATTGCCGATGTCTACCAACACAGCGAATCGTTGCTTGCTGCAGTTGGATCATTAACCGCATTTCTAGATCGAGATGGTATTGTCGGTCTGGGTATCATACCTGCTGATGCTCATGCCCTTTCGCACCTTACATCTGAGCATCTGGTCCAACGGGTGGTTGATCTGGTGCAACTGTTTGAACAGGAAGGAATTGCATCTGAACGTTTATTACGTCAGTCTGTTATTTCAGTAAGTGGTTTATTAGGATCACTTGAAGTAGCACATGCCGAACATGCGCTTGAATTAGTGCAACAGGTTTCAAATCTGCTACGTGAGCGATATCAGTTTGCGTAGTTGTATGATCAGGAAAAAGGGCGTGGGTTCATACGCCTGTATCACAGTGATAAGGAGTATATTGTGCGAATTGTCGTAACTGGTTCACTTGCCTACGACTACATTATGAATTTTCCAGGGCGTTTTACTGACCATATTCTGCCTGATAAATCAGATAGTTTGTCAGTCAGTTTTCTTGTCGACTCGATGCGTCGTTTGCGTGGTGGTGTTGCAGGTAATATTGCATATACCCTAGCATTGCTCGGTGAACGGCCCTTGATTGTCGCAACAGCTGGCCAGGACTTCGGTGAATACCGCTCGTGGATGGGGCAACAGGGTATTGATGCCTCTGGTATTGTTGATATTGAGCATGAGTTTACCGCGTCGTGTTTTATTAATACCGATGTTGCCAATAGCCAAATTGTTGCTTTCTATACCGGGGCTATGGCATACGCCAAAGATTGTTCACTCAAAGGCATTGGTTTGACAAGTAAAGACCTTGTCATCATATCACCAACTGATCCTGAAGCCATGGTTCGCTACACCAATGAATGTCGTGAATTGGGCGTTCCGTTCATGTTCGATCCTGGTAAGCAAACACCTCGTCTGGAAGCTGAACAAATCATGGCAGGATTGGAAGGTGTGCATATTTTAATCGGCAATGATTATGAGTTTGCAATGATGGCCCAAAAGACAGGCCATAGTGAAGCCGATTTGATTGCGTCAGCTCCATTGACAATTGTGACACGGGGTGAGCGTGGCTCTACCATTTATGCCAAAGAATCAGATGGTCAGGGTATTGATATCCCGGTCGTACCCATCGAAGAAGTCCGCGACCCAACCGGTGCTGGAGATGCATATCTGGGTGGATTTACTTTTAGTCTGGCGCGAGGATTTTCCCTGCCAACTGCCGGAAGAATTGCTGCTTTGGCATCTGCATACACCATTGAATCAAGTGGTTGCCAAGAACATCATTATACACTGTCCGATTTTGTAGAACGCTTTACACAAACCTTTGGACCATCATCCGAAGTAGATACCTTGCTCGAGCATGTGGAGCAATGAAACAGTGATGGTTGTTTTGTTAGGAATTCTTCATATAAGGATAGTATGATGCGATCATGGGGCATTATAAGCACTGGCAGGATTGCCCAAAAATTTATTGCTGCCGTGCAACCATCATCAGATGTGCATATTGCTGCCATCGCTAGTCGAGATATAGAACGTGCAACTGAAGTCGCACAAAAGTTGGGAATTCCTCGCGCATATGGTTCGTATGAGGCATTACTGGCCGATCCAGAGATTGAAGTTGTTTATATTGGTCTTCCGAACAGGTTGCACGCAGAATGGTCGATCAAGGCTGCACAGGCGGGTAAACATATTCTGTGCGAAAAGCCATTGGGCGTGAGTCGTGCTGAAGCCGAAGCCATGTTTGACGCAGCACAGCAGCATCGGGTCTGGCTGATGGAAGCATTTATGTATCGCTTTCATCCACAAACCATCGCCCTTCAGGAGCTTATTGAGAGTGGTGCAATTGGCCAGGTACAACTGGTCCGAGCATCGTTTGGCTTTACAGTAAGTGATCCTGCCAATGTGCGATTGAATGCTGAACTCGCTGGTGGCGCACTTATGGATGTGGGATGTTATTGTGTCAATGTTGTTCGTATGGTGACAGGATGTGCACCTCACCGCGTCACGGCGGTAGCAAAATGGGCCAATTCTGGTGTTGATGAAGCTCTTTCGGCAACACTAGAGCATCCGAATGGCATTCTGGCCCAGGTGCTCTGTAGCCTCAACAGCGCACGTCACCATACTGTGCAGGTCATCGGAAGTGCTGGTGTGCTCGAAGTCGATGAGGTGTTTACCCCACCCTCCGACCAACCGACAACGATTCGCTTGCGACACGGACTACATGCAACACCCGTAGAAGAACGCGAGATTGCGCCGATGAATCATTTTCGTTTGGAAGCAGAAGGTTTTGTACGGCTTATTCGTGATGGATATGGCGATTGGCCTCATATGCCGCGTATGGAAACACTTGATAATGCAGCTACCATCGAAGCATTGTTGCAAAGTGCGCGACATGGTCAATCTGTGCAGCTTTAGCCCGACTGAGCTGCGTTGGTATTTTTTGTTGGTGTTAGTAATATTGAATATAGAAGTAGTGTAAACCGCGTTACAAGGACGCACATCATTAAGGAGAATTGTTTTTATGACTACAAACTATGATGTAAAAGACATTAAACTTGCTGATCAGGGGCGTAATCGTATCAACTGGGCTGAGCAAGAAATGCCCGTGTTACGACAAATTCTTAAGCGCTTCCAGAAAGAGCGCCCACTCTCTGGATTGCGTATCTCGGCATGTCTTCACGTCACCTCAGAAACCGCTAACCTGATGCGTGCCCTCGCTGCTGGTGGTGCTGATGTGGTGCTGTGTGCCTCGAACCCACTCTCAACGCAAGATGATGTTGCTGCATCGCTTGTTGCTCATGATGAGATTCCCGTCTTTGCAGTAAAGGGCGAAGACAACGATACTTACTACGACCATCTTAAGTCTGCGCTGAATCATAACCCACACATCACGATGGATGATGGCGCCGATCTAGTTTCGGGTGTGCTCAAGGATCGCCCTGAACTGATTTCAGAGATGTTGGGAAGCACCGAAGAAACCACCACTGGTGTTATTCGGTTGCGTGCAATGGCTTCCGATGGTGTGTTGAACTTCCCTGTCATTGCTGTTAATGATAGCGATACCAAGCACCTGTTTGATAATCGCTATGGTACTGGCCAGAGCACCATTGACGGCATCATTCGCGCCACCAACGTGTTGTTAGCCGGCAAGACCTTTGCCGTCGGTGGTTATGGCTATTGTTCACGTGGTATCGCTGAGCGCGCTCGTGGGCTTGGTGCCAATGTGATTGTGACCGAGATTGATCCAGTACGTGCGCTTGAAGCAGCTATGGATGGCTATCGTGTTATGCCGATGGTTGATGCTGTACGGATATCTGATTTTGTGGTTACTGCTACCGGTAACAAGCATGTCCTTGATGGCGAAGATTTTGCTGCCATGAAAGACGGATGTATCGTTTCCAATAGTGGCCATTTCAATGTCGAGATCGATATCCCCGCTCTGGAGGCCATGAGTGTTGAGAAGCGTCAGCCACGCGCCTTTGTTGATCAGTATAAACTGAAAGATGGTCGTGTCATTAATCTGCTGGGCGAGGGTCGCTTGATCAACCTGGCCAGTGCAGAAGGTCACCCCAGTGCGGTAATGGACATGTCATTTGCAAACCAGGCTCTAGCTAGTGAGTTCTTGTTGAAGAACAAAGGCCAGCTATCCAATGGTGTGCATGCGTTGCCGAAAGAGTTGGATCGTGAAATTGCTGCCCTGAAGCTCAAAGCAATGGGTATTGTCATGGACGAACTGACTGCTGAGCAGGACAAGTACCTTTCTTCTTGGGAAGAAGGCACCTAAACCGGTCTGATGATGTGTATGTGGGAGAAAGCTTCTGGAAGCACATCTTTGCTTCGAGGAGACCTTTCTCCTTTCTTTCATCTCTCAAAGAACGTATACATAGTTTTATATACAGGGTATTGAGAAGACAATCAGAGATTATTACCTATCTTACCAGGAGTTTGTTATGCCAACATCTTTTATGCAGTCGCCTCAGCTTTTTTTTACCTCTGAGTCGGTAACAGAAGGCCATCCCGATAAATTGTGCGATCAGGTTTCCGATGCGATTCTGGATGCCTTTTTGACACAAGACCCACGCTCACGTGTTGCTTGTGAAACAGCAGCAACCACTGGCCTGATTGTTGTGATGGGTGAAGTGACAACGGAAGCTTATGTAGAAATTCAGGATATTGTCCGAAAGACCGTTCGTGAGATTGGTTACACTAGTATTGGGAGTGGTTTTGATGCCGATACCTGTGGTGTGATTGTATCGCTCCATGGGCAGTCTGCTGATATTGCGCTTGGTGTCGATAAAGCGCAAGAAGCCAAAATGGGTCAGATGAGTGAAGCCGAGATAGAGGCTGTCGGTGCTGGTGACCAAGGTATGATGATTGGCTTCGCATGCAACGAAACCCCTGAACTCATGCCATTGACCACCTCCCTTTCACACCGTATGACTCGCCAACTCGCTGCACAACGCAAGAGTGGTGCGTTACCCTATCTTGGGCCAGATGGCAAAAGCCAGGTGACAGTTGAATATGCCCATGGCAAGCCTGTTCGGGTTGATACAGTGCTGGTTTCTACTCAACATGCTGAGGATGTAAGCCAGGATCAGATTCGTGAAGATATTATCGAAGATGTGATCAATGCTATTGTGCCAGGAGAACTGTTGGACGATAAAACCAAGTATTACGTGAATCCAACCGGACGTTTTGTCACTGGTGGACCACATGGCGATGCGGGTCTAACAGGCCGTAAGATCATTGTTGACACATACGGTGGTGTGGCACGCCATGGTGGTGGTGCCTTCTCTGGTAAAGATCCGACGAAGGTCGACCGCAGTGCTGCCTATGCTGCACGGTATGTTGCCAAAAATATTGTTGCCGCAGGATTAGCGGATCGCTTTGAGGTGCAACTTTCATATGCGATTGGTGTTGCACATCCGCTATCAGTGAGCATTGAAACCTTTGGTACGGGCAAGGTTGCCGAGGAAACTATTGAGCGACTGATCAACGAGCACTTTGATCTTCGCCCTGGTGCGATCATTCGCGATCTCGATCTGCGCCGCCCAATTTACCGCCCAACCGCGGCCTATGGACACTTTGGCCGTGATGATATTGATGCTCCATGGGAGCGTACAGACAAAGCCGAAGCACTACGAAAAGCGGCTGGTCTCTAGTTACTATGTGTTGAAACAGCGGATGCATCTTGGATACATGCACCCGCTGTTTTTTGGACTCGTCTCTGCTCTAAGTGTGATTGTTTACCTGTTTACTGTTCTCTAAACAAGGCTGCGATGGGTTGAAGTTCAGTTTGAGACCAAGTTACGTTTATACAACTCATCCTGCCCATCACCATCCCGATCTACACTGTAGAGAATGAACTCACTGTTAGGACTTACGGTAAGTCCGGTAATTGGGTTGCCATTCGCAGGTTTTTCAACCAGTTTGATCGGTTCTCCTCCAGTGAGCGAGGCCTGATAGATTTCGTTGAAAAGAGAAAAGGGCTGAGAGCTATTATTGACAGCATATACCATGGTTTTGCTATCAGATGTGATTTGTGAATTGACAATAGCCTCTCCTTCTGATAATGAATGATTCAGTTTGACCGATGTTTTTCCATCTAGGGATGCTTTGTAAAGATCAAAGAAGAAAGGTATTTCTTGGTCGGAGATGTAGACTATGTGCTGATTATCTGGTGTATATGCAAACCCTAAAACTGTTGCTTGTCCTACTTTGAATGGTATTCCTCCATCACTTGATACACCATAGAGTTCCTGAGTATCGTTAGTGCTGTGATCGATTACATAGTGTATATAGGCACTGTCATCAGAAATATCATAAAGCTTGATAGCATTACCTTCAGCAGCCTGGAGTCGTATAGGTGACTCACCTTTCAGTGAAGCTTTATAAAGTTCTGACTTGACCCCCATTTGTGTTAAAACATATACTACACTATTCCCATCGCCACTGATTTGAAAGAAAGGATCGATAAATGACGCTTCCTCCGCTGGAAGAGCACTGATTCTTACTGGCGTACCACCGGTGATAGGTATGTTAAAGAGGCCAACAGCACCTGTACCTTGTGCAGCAATGAACACAACCTGCTTGCCATTAGGGCTGATTCGAAAATTAGCATGTCCAAGTTCGAAACCTGGCAATAAATCTTCGTTGAGAACAGTCGATGTACCTCCATTGACGGGAATAGAGTAGAGTTGCCCCTTAATAGTTGCTACCACTATATAACTTCCATCTGAACTGATTTGAGTTAAGCTTTCTGTATCACCAATTCTAACAGATGCCCCACCAGTAATCGGTACACTATACCATCCACTTGTAGGCGAATTGCTTAGGTAAACAATGTATTGATTGTCAGGGCTTATCTGAAAAGGAAATACCACTTGTTGTTCGTCATTAAGTTTAGTAGAGGTTCCACCTGTAATAGGCACACTGAACAAATCATCAGAAAGTCCGAGTCTATAGACAACATACCGATTGTCAGTACTGATTTCAATCTGTATATTCCAACTATTGGGTTCTTGTGTGGTTGCTAGTTGAACAGCGGTTCCTGTCTCTAAATGCAAACTGTAGAGCTCATAGAGCTGGTCTTGATCCTGATCTGTCAGGTACACAGCATATTGCCCATCCTCACTGACCCGATAATTAATGACACCACCTGTCGCGATTGGTTCGTCTGGTCGTGTTTTCTCTGTTGATGTTGCATGGGCTGGGGCTGATGTGAGCAATAGTGCCAGCAACACGAATCCTATGGATAGCAATCGCAAATATCGGAATCCTGCTATTCGTTCTCTTCGTACTCCGTGATCCTCTCTTCGCCAATACGGTAACCGTGTCATAGAACCTTCTCCTTTATATAAAATATGTACTCACGTTGCCCACAGTAATGGATGGGTATGATGACGAACAAGAGGTTTTCCGATACAATAAGCGGTACAAAAAGAGATACAAATGACGTCTGTATAGCTGTATCACGCAGTATTATTCCTCATAGAGATGGGAAATAGTGCGTTTCGGGTTTCTTTCAAGTAGAGGGGTGAATTTTTACATGGAAGAAGAAATCTCCTTTGGACGTTTCCTCAAAACACGCCGCAAAACATTAGATCTTACACAGGAGACCCTCGCACAACAGGTTGGTTGTGCGGTGATTACCATTCGTAAATTTGAGTCTGAGACACGTCGCCCATCGCAGCAGATGGCGGCCCGTCTGGCAGATGTGCTGGATTTATCTGATGAAGAACGCGATACTTTTATTCATGCGGCCCGTCAACACATACACCACGACCCCGAAGAGCAGGAAGTTTATGATTCTGAAGAGGAGGATCTTGATTATTCTGAAGATACTGAGTTTGTGTCCAGGGAACCCCCTGAAGTAGTACAAGTACCTGCAACTTCCTCGAACATCACACTTACTATTTCGAAATCGAGGTTGCTCTGGGTTCTTACCATAGGGCTTGGTACTCTTGTGATGATTAGTGTGATTGTGTGGTTCTATGGATTAACTGGTGGGGTAAGTTCTATCGTTCAGTTAGCTAGTCCTGATTCTGAACATCGAGAAGGTA
>JBCDFA010000200.1:0-13934 GCA_039178835.1 Chloroflexota bacterium | reverse complement strand
GCCCAGGGCAATGGTATGGCTTCCATCGAAACGTCCTCGCTTATCACCATCGATCTGCCGTCGCGCCTTCCTGATCAACTAAGTGGGGATGAGCCTTTTGGAGAGGGGGCACGTCGGGTACTTCGTCGTATTTTTGAAAAAATGCTGGCTCGTGAAGAAGGTGTGCGCACCAGTGATGAAGACCCTGAAGATGTTCACCAGATGCGTGTGGCGACCCGAAAGCTGCGTGCCGCGCTCCAGATCGTCGAACCTGTTTTTGAGCCACAGTTTATCCGTCAGTATCGACGTGATCTGCGACGGGTCGCGCAAGACTTAGGAGCAGTGCGCGATTATGATGTGTTTCTGATGGATGTACAGGGGGTTCAACAGACACTGCCCGAAGGAGAGCAGACACAATTGCAAACGTTCGTTTCTGCTATCACAGAAGAGCGACTGAAACGACGTGTTGGTCTCCTCGAAGACCTGCAAACCAAGCGCTACAATCGCTTCAAACAGCTCTTTGCCACCTTCCTCACCGAACCAGGGGCAGGGGTGCTTACCTCATCAGAAACAGGAGTTCCCCCACGCATCCGCGATATGGCGGGCTCGATGATCTGGCGGCGCTATGAACAATGGCGGGCCTTCGAGGTGCTGCTAGACAATGGCCGCGAAGAGACCCTTCACGACGCACGTATCGCCGGAAAACGCCTGCGGTATACCATCGAGTTTTTTGCCGATGCGCTTGGCCCACGGGTTAATCAAGTGCTTGAGCCACTGATCGCGCTTCAGGATAACCTGGGGAATATTCAAGATGGGGCGGTGTTCCAGGAACATATTCGTGACCTGGGGCTTGCCAAAGATGCAGGTGCTCAGACCTATCTCAAGGCTCGTTTGGCCTCACACGATTCTCACCTTGCGGAGTACCCCGCGTTATGGGCGAAAGTTGCGAGTGCAACTTATCGTCGCAACCTGTTTGGGCTGATTGTCAAAATGTAGCGTATGCTTGCATCGCGTGTGGTCGCCGCGTATAATAGCTAGGACACTTTTCGCAAACCTGTTCTGGTTATAACGCGGCGTTCTTTATGCATGTCGCGATGATTGTCTGGCAGAGGTATTCGTGATCCCACGTAAGTTGTTGCTCCGTAATTTCATGTGCTATCGTGAGGAAGTTCCCCCACTGGAGTTTGATGGCATTGGTATTGCCTGTCTCTCTGGTGAGAATGGTGCTGGCAAGTCAGCGCTGCTTGATGCACTCACCTGGGCTCTATGGGGAGAAGCTCGGCTGCGTAGCGATGATGAACTCATTGCGCTTGGTGCTCAAGAGATGGAAGTGGATTTCACCTTCGCCCTCGATGGCCAAGACTATCGGGTGATTCGCAAACGAAGCAAAGTCAAGCGTGGTCAGAGTTGGCTGGATTTCCAGGTGCGTCACAATGGGAGTTGGAAAGTTCTGACCGGTGCAACGTTGCGTGAGACCCAAAAAGTTATCACTGGCACTCTGCACATGGGCTATGAGACGTTTACCAACTCGGCCTTTCTGCGCCAGGGCCGTGCCGATGAGTTCACACGCAAGGAACCAGGGCGCCGTAAACAGGTCCTCGCCGACATTCTGGGTCTCGATGTCTACGACAAACTCGAAGGTAACGCGAAAGAAAAAGCTAAAGAGATCGATGGGCAACTCCGTGTGGTAGAGGGCCAGATGACCGAGCTTGAGCGTCAGGCAGGCCAGCGTGATACATATGAGCAGATGGTCGTTGTAGCCGAAGACCGAATGCGCCGGGTGAGTGAGGCTGTGTCCGAGGCTGAACAACGCTTCAACGAAGCCAACGAGCGTGTGTCATCACTGGAGTTGCTCAAACCTCAACGCGACGAGTATCAAAAACGTCGTCATTCCATCCAAGAGAGTCGGGTTACGGTGGCTCAGAGGATTGCAGATAACCAACGTGCTCTGACGGAAGCCCAACAAGTGGTGACTTATCGTGACGACATTCTCGCTGGTGTGGCACAACTCCGTGCGGCTGAAGCTGAACGTGATCGACTCGGTCATTTGTATCCTACATATGATGCTTTGGGTGGGAAAAAGCAGGAATATGTTAATGCGATTACCAAAGCAAGAGTACAACTAGAAAGCGATCTTTCTAAGGCAGAGGATAAAGTTAAGGAGCTACAAGAACAAGCCCATCGACGCCCTCAGCTTGAAGCAAATATCGCCCGAGTCAGTGAACAGATTAGTGGTATGTCCAGTTTACAAGATGAGCTTACGGCTGCGCGTAGCAAACACCACGAATTGGTGGAGCGTTCTCAGACGGTGGGAGATTTACAGCTTAATCGGACCAAACTACAGAACAAGATCGATCTTAAACACGACTCTCTTGTTGCGTCACGTGAAGAGATGAAGCGACAGTTGCGAGAAATAGACAGCCGTTTGAAGCAGATAGAAACCTCACGCGCTGCATTAGAGCAGGCTAGCCGTGAGCGGACGCAGCTTGAAGAAGAGCGGAAAAAACTGGAAGCATTGCGACAGGAAGAGCAAACTGCCCGAGAACAAATCGGGGCATTGCGTGCCCAGTGTGAGACTATCAGGCTACAGGGCGATGATATCAATAAAAAGTTGGCCCTCCTCACTGAAGATAAGACCACCTGTCCGATGTGTGGGAATGAACTTGGTGATGATGGAGTTGCTCATATCGAAGCAAAATACACAGAGGAGCGCCAGCTTCTGCGACAGAATTATAGTGGTGCAAAACGTCAGGCGGATGAGTCTGAGGACCGTCTCCAAGCGATGCAGGAGGAGATACAGCAGATTGAGCGCAAACATGGTGCACTCACTGATGTGATTGGCCGTGTTGCGCGACTAGAGGGCGAACTTGCTGAGGCTGAAGAACTCCGTCGTCGACACGAAGAGCATCGGCGTACCCACGACGAGTTAAATCTCCAGATTGTTAAAGGCGATTATGAGCTTGCGGTGCGGGCAGAATTGTCGCGTGTCGATGCGCAGATTCGGGCTTTGGGCGAATCACAGGGCCTACAGCGTGAAATGCAACGGCTCTCAAAACGTATTGAAACACTCGAAAGTCAGACGAATGCCTTGGCCGATCTTCAGGCACAGATCAAGGTTGACCAGAAGGCAATTGATGCAATTGAACAGGATGAGCCTGCACTTTATGAAAAGCAAGAGGAAGTAACACACCTGCGACAAATGTTGGAAATGGAAGACTATGCCCACGATCATCGTGTGGCTCTATTGCGGGTTGAAGCCGAAATGCAGGAGCTTGGCTATACGCCTGAACGTTATCAGTCTATCAATGAGCAATGTAGGACTTTGTCTACCTGGTCTCAGGAGGAAACCAAGCTACACAATGCTGAATATCGTCTGGCGAGTTTACAGGAGCGCCTTGAGGAGGATGAGCCGCAGCTTCAGAAGTACGACAATGATATGGCTATATTAGATGATCAGCTTGCTGGTCTGGAAGAGCAACTACGTTTGCTGGCTCCGGCTTTCCGTCAGCGTGATGAGGCATCGCAAACATTGGCTGAGCAACGTCACAGTCTTCAGGTTGCCCAACGCGATTTGATTGAAAAAGAGACGGGTCTTAAACAAGCTTTAGAAGCCATGGACAAACTCAAGCACTGTGAGAAAGAGCACAGACGTCTGACAAAGCGCAAAGGTCTTTTTGATGAATTGGCCAAGGCGTTTGGCAAAAAGGGTATTCAGGCGATGTTAATCGAAACAGCGATACCCGAGATTGAACGCGAGGCGAACCACCTCTTGTCGCGCATGACTGACAATCAGATGCATCTGACCTTTGAAACACAGCGTGGTACCAAGAAGGGTGATACCAGCGAAACACTCCAGATCAAGATCGCTGATGCGCTTGGCACCCGTGACTACGATGCGTATAGTGGGGGGGAGGGTTTCCGAGTCGATTTTGCCATTCGGATTGCGTTGGCCAAACTCCTTGCTCGGCGTGCGGGGGCGCGCTTAGAAACGTTGGTTATTGACGAGGGTTTTGGCTCGCAGGATGCACGTGGGCGTGAACGGCTTGTTGAGGCAATCACCTCTGTCCAGCGTGATTTTCGTCAGATTCTGGTAGTAACACACATTCAAGAGTTAAAAGATATGTTTCCAGTACAGATTGAAGTGACCAAGACAGAACAGGGGAGTGTATGGACCATTGGTTAATTACGGCGCTGCTCCCAGCGTTTGTTGCTGTTCCTGCTGTGCCTTTTCGTATGGGTACACCAGAAGGTGATTTGAGTGCTTTGGCCAAGGCGTATGGTGGAACCCGTGAGTCATATCGTGAGGAGTCTCCTCAACACGAACTAACCATCGTATCCTATGCTATTGCGACGTGCCCAGTGAGCAATGCGCTATATGCAGCTTTTGTTAGCGATACAGGGGCAAGTGCACCAATGTATTGGCATGGCCCGCAACCGCTGGAGTCACTCCAACAACATCCGGTTGTCGATGTGAGTTGGGAAGATGCACAGGCTTTTTGTATTTGGCTATGTGATCAAACTGGTACTGGCTATCGTCTTCCAACTGAAGCAGAATGGGAACACGCCGCACGTGGTGTCGATGGTCGCACCTTTCCATGGGGGAACGAGTGGGAACCATTACTGGCGAACACACGTGACTCTGGGCCTGGTACCACCACTGCTCACAAGTCATATCCACAGGGTATTAGCCCTTATGGATGCTTGGATATGGCTGGGAATGTATGGGAATGGACTGCTTCACTCGATGCACTATACCCGTATAACCCTCGTGATGGACGTGAAGATCCCACGGCTTCTGGTCGACGTATTCTGCGAGGTGGGTGCTATGCGAATCCGCATGGGTTTTCGCGCTGTGCCTGTCGTTTTCGCCTTCTGCCGAATGTGCGTAATGAATTCCTGGGATTCCGCCTGGCCCAATCTCTCTCGACATAAAGATAATGACATCGTTGTAGTAGAATGGCAAGATCGCTGCTATAATGTTAGTGGAAGTAGTTGCTGGAAGAGAGTTATTATATGCAGCGTCTCATCAATATCTCCATAGTTTTTGTCCTTCTTATCACAACTGGCCTCAATATTGCACTGCTGGTGCAGAATACACAACTGAGGAATCAGGTTGCAAATCCGCGTGTACAAGAAATTAGCACGGCCCCAAATCAAGAGCAAGCCGATGAAATTGCCGAGTTGGAAGAACGTTTGGAGCGTGCCGAAGAGGACCGCATTGAAGCCTCACGAGAAGCCGCGAGCTTACGCACACAGGTCGAGCGTCTTGGGCCAGCGGCTGATAATCAAACAAGTCTGCAAGAACAGTTAGAAGCTTTGGAAGCAGAGAATGAGCGATTGCGTAACGAGGTCACCAATCTCCAGACCATGAACGAGATCAATGGTCAGGTTGTTGACGTTCGTGGCCTGGTGCCGACTGGGAGTGTGCCACGTGAATTTATGAATCGAGAAGAATTGCGTGCATATTTTACCGATGTATTGGAGGAGGAGTTCTCAGAAGAAGCCGAACGGGATCAGCGATCAGTCCTTCAGGCGCTCGATATGGATAGGGGTGGACCTGATCTGCGTGAGGATCAGATTGATGAACTGGCTCGTAGTGTACTCGGTTTCTACAACCACGAAACCAAAGATTTGGTCGTGGTGACTGAACGTGCGACGATGGGTACCACTGACCAAATGACATATGCTCACGAATTCGCGCACAGTTTGCAGGATCAGTATTATGATCTTGGTGCATTGTTTGAGCGAGCCCAGGGCAATTCTGATTACGAAACAGCGATTCGTTCATTGGTAGAAGGCGATGCCATGGTAACGATGTCATTGTATGCGGAAACGTTTTTTTCTGATATGGATCTGATCAATTATCAACTGGAGCAGATTCAGAATCTTGATCTCACAGGTTTTCTGTATGGAGGTGGTGGTCCGTATGTGGAGTCGGCAGCAGCATTTCCCTACAATGAAGGCTCTATTTTTGTTAGTACGCTTTATCAGGTTGGGGGATGGGAAGAGGTTACTCGTGCGTTTAACAACCCGCCACGCTCTACCGAGCAGATCATCCATCCACAAAAGTACTATGATGGTGATGAACCTGTGGCGGTAGCTTTGCCTGATCTGGCTACTGGGCTTGGGGGAAGCTGGGAGTTGGTATCAGAGAATACGCTTGGTGAGTTATATACGCGTATCTATCTCCAACGCTTCGTTTCGTTTAACGAATCGGTGCTGGCTGGGGAAGGCTGGGGTGGTGACCGCTATCAGGTTCTGCGGGATGACCGAGGCCGTCTGGGATTTACACTTCTGACCGCTTGGGACACACCCAACGATGCTCAGGAGTTTTTCACCATTACTAGTGCGTTTGTGATGGCGAGAGGCGGTGGCAATCCTGAGACGCTCGTGTCAACACCGACGCAGATGCGCTGGCAATTGGCAGATCGGCAGTATCACCTAAGTCTTGTGGACAATCAAGTGTTATTGCTTCACGCACCCGATGGGCCTACACTTGATGGGTTGCTTGGTCAGTTTCAGGGTTTCTGAGGTTAGCGCCCGAGCGCTGCCCGTAGCTCTGTAATTTCGCGGCGTAGTTGGTCAACTTCAGTGTGACAGTGGGATTGGTCGGCAAGTTTGAGCTTCGATTTGCAGAATGCCAGCTTTGTAGTGAGATGGTGGAAGCGACGAACTCGCCGAAAATCTCTCCATCCTCTAGAGAATAAGGCCTTAGATTGTTGACGCATTCGGTGTGAGGGAGAGGCAATCTCATCATAATCGTGGGTTGAGATAAGGCCCTGTTGGATTTCTTCCCCTAATTCATGCTCAATCCACTGACGTTCATGTCGCCACGAAAGCACTGCTACCATTAGTAATACCACAACTCCACTGCACTGCACAATCCACGATACGAGAAGGCCTGTCATACTAAACCCGGCTGCTAGGAAATTGTGTGTGGCGTGCAGAATAATCGCAATCGTTAATCCAATCAGTAGTGCTATTGTCTCTTCTACGATATCGTGACGATACCGTACTAAACCAAATGCGAGCCCGACCATGCTTGTAAAGAAGGCATGATTCATACCAAAGGCCACACTACGTACCCAGAAGAGATCGCCCGGGTTCTCATCAATGAGAAAATACAAGACGTTTTCCGTCATTGCAAAGCCAAAACCGATCAGTGCCCCATAGACAATACCGTCCAGAGGGCCATCAAATTCATGTCGTGCCCAGAAGAATAGCCCAACCAGCGCGACAGCTTTGAGTGGTTCTTCGACGATTGGGGCGATTCCCAATCGTGTCATATGAGGACCGAGTGGGGAGCGTTCAAAGGGAATAGCAAGAATAAACTCAAAGAGGACAGCCAGGGCAATAGCGGGGATAGCGCCCCAGAAGAATGCGGCAAAGAGCAAATGGAGTGGCTCTTTTTCATAACGATCAAGCCACCACAGGAGCAGACTGTAAATGATTGTTGGAACAATGGCCGCAACAATGGACGTGAGGATGTGTAGTGTAGACATTAGATAATTAGAACATGTGCCAAAAATATGTTGTGTTTACAGATCGGCGAATTTGGTACCTCTTTGTTTTACTGCTTATGTACCTAAAAGTAATAGATTGTCTATTACATAAACACAATCATGGTGTAAAATATCACATAATTGTTGAAAAGCTAAAGATGAATACCTAGGTCTGCCAAGCGTTTTGCAGTGGGATTGCCCTGTTCATCCCAGCAATGGCGACGATAGTACTCTGGCAACATATCATCTAGTGCCGGTAGGTGTCCCGCTGCGCGACCATCTGTCAGTGTTGTATCATTCCAACGGGCTGGTAGGATATCTGCAACACTGGTTGTCCCATGTTGTTGCAAAAAGATACGCTCTACCGTGATAATACGTTCTCCAAGCCGCGCAATATCTTGCCCTGTTATGGGACGGCCAATCACAGCACTGATAAGATCTGTGAGTTCTGTGGGCGTTATCTGATATGCGAGAAGTGCTAATCGACGGCAAACTCCTGCAGCATCGAGCGCTGCAGCAAACCGTTCATGCCAGATCAATCGCAAAGCTTTGCCTTTGATTGCTTGTGGATGGGTTGGTTCATCTGGAAGCCAGTTTGGTGGATCTGGAACTAATTCTTCATAGGCCATGGCATAGCGATAATCTCCACCGATGGGTGAGGTTGCAATGGCGAGAGCAATTTCGTGAAGCGCTCGTGGATCAAGAGCTGGTATCGCAAGCCCTTTGACCTGTGGTGCAAAAGCAGCACTGCCAAAAAAGATTTCTTGCATTTCGCCAACACCTAGAGACAAGACATCTCGTTTTTCCTGGCGTTGCCCCAACCTCTGGATGGCTGCTAGGAGGGCGTCATCGTCACCCCAACTCAGTGTACCAGCACGACTGAGACCCTGTTCCTGGCATTCAGTCATAAATGAAATAGCATTACTTGTCGCCACAACATCAAGACCCAACCGAAGACATTGATCGTTGGCAAGAATGAGCGAGTC
The DNA here is from genome assembly GCA_039178835.1 of Chloroflexota bacterium. Lineage (GTDB taxonomy): Bacteria > Chloroflexota > Chloroflexia > Chloroflexales > Roseiflexaceae > AL-N1. The sequence goes on along the minus strand of JBCDFA010000200.1, from coordinate 5,467 downwards.
TATATTGGAAACACCATAACGACCACTAAACCCTGTGACAGCTTCCAGTTCAGGATAAGCAATAAATTCACCATCACGGCGCACATAATGGCTGTGGCATTGTAATGGACATTGAGCACAGCCAATTGATTCGCGCTTGCCACGTTGGGCTAGGGTAGTGCGTGTAATCGTGTTGAGGTGAGAGAGCCGCCCGTCTTGTCCATTTCTCCCTGTCAGAGCTCCCCATTCTTTAGCGAAGGGGAGGTAAAAGTTGCTGCCAAACTGCCTAATGCCTGCTGCAAGTTGACTCTGTTCAGTGCGCTGGTGGATTTTATCAATGATAGCGTTGGCATGCTGAGAGTCAGCAATAGTTCGCGGATCTCCCCCACGAACTGCAATCGCCTTGATCCGTTTGTTGGCCATTACGATGCCTGTGCCAGCCGGTTCAGCAGGGTACACACCTTCAACCACAATATTGCTGTAAGAGACACCAGCTTCACCAGCAGGACCAATGCACAACACAGTGTACTCATCACCAAGGTGCTTTTGAAGTGCGTACACTGTCTCGATAGTGTTGAGACCTGCAAGTGCTTTAGCCGATTGGATTGACATTTTAGAACCATCAATCTGGAGATAACACCATTCAGAACTCTGACCATCAATGGCGAGGATATCGAAGCCTGCACGTCGTAGCGTTGCCCCCCAACGGCCGTTAGCCCAGGAGTGAGCAATACCACCTGTTAATGGAGAACGGGTGCTGATAACAAGGTTGCCTGTTGCGGGAAGCGTCGTTCCACTCAATGGACCAGCGCTAAAAATGAGAACATTCGCAGGAGAGAGGGGGCCAACACCGTCTGCTAGCTCATTGGCAAGCATCCACGCGGCGATTCCACGACCACCAAGATACGCTTGTTCAACAGCTTCAGGTGTTTCTTCCAATCGTGCGGTATTGGTATCTAGGTGAACTCGCAATACACGAGAAGACATAACGGTTGACCTCTTACTGCCTCAGTTGATGTTTCGTACGATTCGGAGGCCCGATATGGACACACTTCTTTACGATAACGGCGACTTTTTCACGGACTGTCCAAGATAGATTGGTTCAAGTGTTATGCAATCATCAGATTCATTACACTGTAGTCGCTTCCAAGCTAATTCTGCAAGATAGCCTGATCGACGTAGATTTGTGGCGATTCCTGGAAACAGTGCATCTTGCCCCAGTCCTTTTTGTAATGATGCTTGTACTTCTGAGTCGATATCTCCACAAAAGTAAGCTCTTCCATCAATGTCTGCAACAAGCTCACTCAATGTTAGGTTACGATACGCGCTCGTACGCTGCCAGGGTGCAGTGTCGGCATAGGTAGCTGTTGCAAATCGTTCACGACCTAATCGTATGAGTGGATAGATAGGTATCCCTGATTGAAAATGTTGGTATGCGATGACATCCAAGGTTCCGACACCTAGTAAACGAGCTTGACAAGCTAAAGCCAATCCTTTGGCAATACTCAAACCTACGCGTAACCCACTCCAACTGCCAGGGCCAAGGGCCACACCGACAGCTGTGATATCGTTTGGAGTACGCCCAAGATGTTGAAGTAAGAGGTGTAATTGTGGCAATAGTTGTGTTGTGTGATCTCGCCCTGAAAACCACGAACACTCCCCTAAAATGCCATTTGCATCATAACAAGCCAATCCTGTTTGTACTGTAGACGTATCGATTGCAAGTAACATTGGCATACAGTCAGGCTCTTCAACAGCGATCACACACTATTATACGCTAGAAGTTTCCACTAAGCGAAAGCCGTATGTTTTAGGGTATGGGTCAGCGATTCGTATCTGGGTCCATACGGTATGAATCGCACAATACGTTTGGTCTCACTCAGGTGGCTCAAATGTACTTCCAAACGGCTTTGCTCAAACCATTCAAGTGCTCGTTCTGCCCACTCAATCAAGCATATACCCTCATCAGTGAGTGCTTCTGTGAGACCGATACCATGAAGTTCATCGCTTGTTTCGATGCGGTATAGATCAACATGATAAATGGGCATACGGTGCCACTGCGGTCCAGCTTGATATTCATTCATAAGCACAAAACTTGGGCTATTTACCAGAGCTTCAGAGCCAAGACCTTGTACAATACCTTTTGTCAGTTGTGTTTTCCCTGTACCCAGTTCCCCACGCAACAGCACAATATCACCGCTCTGTAGTAGCTCACCTAATCGTTGACCGATACGAATAGTTTGTATGGCACTATGGCTAATACAATCGAGTACATGTGGCGATTGTACTAACCGTGAGAGTTGTGTATTCATGAATAGCTATTGTAGCACAGTTCTATTAGACACAGATCGGCAACCAAGTTATCAGAAACACCAAGACCGTCAATAAGACACTCCTGCTACCAGATAACTCTGTCTATAGATAGCTCAAAGCTACCATGAAAGCGATTTCAGTGCGGCAACCGCTTGTCCCGACTCGGGCCTGTTGGATGTTGACGCCGATGAATGTACCACACAGAAGCGTAGACGTTGATCGTTAAGTTCCTTTAATGCACCTTGTGCAGCCGGACTTAAATTGCCACCGTATGCAAGCAGTACACCGCGATCAGGGCGGCGCAGGCGCACGAGATCAGCCAGGTCGTGGACATCTGCGGAGCTTACCAGCAGTCGTGCCTGTACAAGTACGAGGATGATGTGTTTTGTCTCATCCTGGAGGGTAATCACCCAACGATTAGCACGAAGTTGTTCTATTTTGAGAACATCGTACCCAGCTTGACAAAATTCCTGCTCAAGGTCATGAGATGAGGATTTGGTCATGTTGCATCTCCGCATCAGTCGCTAAACTTACGATGCATATGAAACTTTCAAACTATCCCATTGATAGCATTGCAGGAGTGGATCGATGAATAGATTTGAATGTTTTAGGGCTGTGGAAGGGCGTACCGACACACTCTCATGCTGTGGATTATACCATAGTTTTGTTGTTTGGTACCTGGTAATTTGCTGATACCACATGATTGTCAAGGTTTTGAACAGATTTGTATGGTTGCGAGGTGTTTATTTGTGCATAATCTTTGCAATTGCATTGTTTTTGTTTGAATTGCGGCTTTTATGATGTATAAGGCTTGAAATAGTATCTTTTGCTGAGAATTAACAGAGTCTTAGTTTTGCATTATCTTTGCATTATATTGGTGAATAAACCATAATTGACATCTTATATGCCTCTAAAGTATAATGTGATTGCCGCACTATAATAACTTGCAGGTTTGACCACAATTATATCTTGCATACAGAGTATCTTTGCAGATATCGATGTTTTTTAGTTTGAGATACCTTGTGTGCTTCTTTTCCATTCTCTATTGAAAGGGGGTGAAATCATCTATGGCAGAGACTACAACCACACGTAGCCGAACCACGGCTACCGTTGACAATGATCTGGTTCCTGATAAATGGAAATCATTGTTCAACAATCAGGAATGGCTCACCCATGACATTATTGTGAAGACAACGTATGGATATCTTGCAATTGCTGTTGTGGCACATATCCTTGTATATGCCTGGAATCCATGGTTACCGTAATGAATTGTAGATTCAAAAGAGGCTCTCTATGAGACAGAATCGACCATTTGAGTTTAACACGATTGCCATTCTCTACACCTTGCTGGGAATTGTTATCGCGTTAGTCATCCACTTTGTTGTACTGAGTTCTCCGAGCTATAACTGGCTGGTTGGTGGATAAGGTATATTGTGTATTCCCAACCAATCAGTCAGTACATATGACACATGTACTGTAGTAAACAGTGGGCTGGAAGGTATATGGCTTATCAGCCCTCTGTCTTGATTGTGGTAAATTGAGTTATTTACGTCGTGTTGAGTGTTACAACATAGTTGATCGTGATGAAGTGATTGTTTCTTTACTCCACGGCTGATTTTTTTCCGAAGCTAGAAAGCGAGTGCCTGCGATGTCAGATACGCCACGTGCGCCGCAACAACAGCCGGATGAGGAGCCGCGTGCTCAATCAGAGCAAGCGTCACAGAGCGTGGCGCCGGGCACGCAGGCTTCCAGCACACCAGCAACAGAACCTGAAGTATTACCGCTTTCTGTTGTTGAAGAATATTACAAACGTCCAGGCCGCACAATGCTTGCAAGTGTCTTTGGTTTTGAACCCTTTGACTTTTGGTTTGGTCGTTTCTATGTCGGATTTTTTGGCATTCTTGTGATGCTTGGTACCATACTTGGCGTTGCTTTCTATTTTTATGAAATGCTGGTAGTTGAAGGTACGTATAATATCTTGGCTGCTCGTATTGATCCTCCACCTATTTCAGAAGGATTACGATTGGTCACACCTGGTGAGCCAGGTGGTTCTTGGCTTGTGATTATTATCGCTGCGACCATTGCTTTTGTTGGTTGGGCGCTGCGTCAGGTCGATATCAGTCGTAAACTTGAACTTGGCTATGAGGTACCACTGGCTTTTGGGGCGGTTGTCTCTTCCTGGATTACGCTCCAATGGCTACGTCCTATTGCCATGGGTGCTTGGGGCAATGGATTTCCATTAGGTATTACACACCACCTCGATTGGGTCTCGAATATTGGCTATCAGTATTACAATTTCTTCTATAATCCATTCCATGCACTTGGTATTACCCTTCTTTTTGCATCAACACTCTTCTTAGCTATGCACGGCTCGGCCATTTTGAGTGCCGCCCGCCGGCCTGTCACAGATCGCCACGTAGATACATTTTGGAGACAACTTTTTGGGTATAGTGTTGGTGAAATTGGTATCCACCGGGTAGCATTTTGGGCTGGTGCTACATCTGTACTTGTGTCAAACCTCTGTATTTTCCTCTCTGGTACACTGGTGCAGGACTGGAATGCCTTCTATACCTTCTGGGATGGCATGCCAATTTGGAGTTTTAGTGCTGCTGGTCTGGCCCTCTTCGGGTTAGGATTAGTATTTGCTCGCCGCAAACAGGAAGAGATTGTTGATCCTGATGAGATTGAAGATCCAGATGCACGCGGCCTATATGGAAATATTGGTCGCCCATTTAACTTACCGCCTATTCTGCAACGCTTTGTAGGTAAAGATGGTATCCGCGTTTTTCCAACACATTTGGGTATTTGGGGTATCATTTCGATTGTGACTGGTAGTGTGTGTGCCATCATTATTTTGCTCGATTACTTGTTACAGGTTGGTTATAATCCTATTCTGTTTGTCCGTGAATTTTTTAATCTCGCGCTCATGCCACCGGCAAAAGAGTATGGCCTTAGTCTTCCTCCATGGAATGATGGTGGATCGTATCTTGTTGCAACGTTCTTCTTGCATATCAGCGTGCTAGCTTGGTGGATGCGTATCTACACACGTGCCAGAGCAACTGGTCTGGGAACCCACTTGGCTTGGGGATTTGCCGCAGCACTGTCACTATACTTCGTGATTTACCTTATTCGCCCAATCGCCATGGGTCGCTGGTCTGAGTCTGCAGGACATGGC
>JBCDFA010000199.1:0-13963 GCA_039178835.1 Chloroflexota bacterium | reverse complement strand
TGTAGCTGTTTTTGCCAGGCCTGGCACACCTTCCAGCAAGACATGACCACGTCCCAACAGGGCGATGAGTAAACGCTCTAACAGAAGATCCTGCCCGACGATGAGACGCTTAATCTCAAACAAGACATGTTCCATAATATTGGCAACAGATGCATTTCGCTCCCCTGATTGAGCGATTTGATGGTTCGTTTGAGACATCAACTTCTTTCTTTCTTACACATTCCACATTTTCTCTCAACCTCTTCCACTCTATTTCCATCTCTTTTATATTGTACACTTACTTCTCAAGAAAGGGGAAGAGCGTACTGTACGATGAACTTTCGTAACAAAACATCTGAGAGATCGTTTTGGTGACAAAAGGGATTAAGAATTATAACAATATCTGCTTTCATATGCCTTGTGTATGTATCAAAACGGAATTTCGGACGTTTCCTTGAACTTGATCATATCGACATCTAAGCATACCGTATGAAACTGAGAAAAGCTGAATAGATTGCAAGAGAAATATGAGGTGTTGATGAGAATTAGCCCATAAAAGAAACGATACCTGCCATTTGCTGTTGTGTGAAACATCCTATTCGGTCCTGCGTGGCCGATACTGGAGTGCCTCAGCAAGATGTGCCGGGGTAATTGCATCAACATTAGCAAGATCTGCGATGGTACGGGCCAGCTTGAGGATGCGATGGTAGCTGCGAGCAGAAAGTTGGAGTTGGCGCATGGCTGCTTTGACAAGGCTCTGCCCGGCAGAGTCGAGCTCACAATATTCTCGTATCTCTGATACTCCCATATAGGCATTGGCAAGAACAGCGCTATCCTTAAAACGGTCGACCTGGCGTTGCCTCGCTGCACAGACCCGCTCTCGGATAGCAGACGAGGATTCGCCTGGACGAGTGCCGCTCAACTTGTCGTAATCAACACGTGGCACATCAACATGAATGTCAATGCGATCTAATAACGGACCACTGATACGTCGCTGATAACGACTAACTTCAGAGGCAGTGCACGTACATGCCCGCTCCTGATCACCAAAGAACCCACACATACACGGGTTTTGTGCACCAATAAGCATAAGTGATGCGGGATAAGTGACACTTCCAGAGGCTCGGCTGATTGTGACCACATGATCTTCGAGTGGCTGACGAAGGGCCTCTAACTTAGGCCCAAATTCAGGTAATTCATCTAGAAAGAGGACTCCGCGATGAGCCAACGATACCATCCCAGGCTTAATACGACTGCCACCACCAACAAGCCCTGCTAGCGACGTGGTGTGGTGTGGCGCACAGAAAGGACGTTGACGAATAAGGGGGGTATCCTTTGGAAGTTGCCCACTCACACTATAGATCTTCGTCACCTCAATCGATTCATCCAAACTCATTGGTGGTAAAATTGAGACCAATGCACGGGCCATGAGGGTTTTGCCAGCACCAGGACTGCCAGACATCAATAGATTGTGGGAACCGGCTGCTGCAACTTCAAGCGCCCGTTTGACATGTTCTTGTCCACGAATCTCTTGAAAGTCAATCGGATAGGTGACATCCACCTCGTCAAAATGTGTTTTGGTCAGATATGGTTGGAGTGGTTGTTCACCATTGATATGTGCCACAAAATCTGCGAGTGTCTGTACTGGAAAAACCGTCATGCCTTCAACTAATGATGCTTCTGCAGCATCTTCGTATGGGACATACACGGTTTGAATACCTGCTTCACGGGCTACTGCAACCATCGGCAGAATACCATCAATATGACGGAGTTTGCCATCAAGCGATAACTCACCAAGCAACACAGCTTCCCCCACATCACCGACAACCTGCTCAGAGGCCAGTAATACCCCCATAGCAATCGAAAGATCATAGGCTGGTCCGGCTTTCCGCAAATCTGCTGGTGCAAGATTCACAGTGATACGCTTCATCGGAAAGCTTGTTCCGCTATTGCGGATTGCTGCACGCACACGCTCACGACTCTCTTGCACAGCCGTGTCTCCCAACCCTACTACGGTAAAAGCTGGCAATCCTTGCGTTATGTCGACCTCAACTTCAACGAGAATACCTTCTAATCCAATGACAGCACAACTGTATACTTTTGCCAGCATGAGATCCTTCCTTTATCAGTTCAAAACACTGTAGTTCATTTGTGCTACCGCATAGAGGTGCAGATAGGTTACGAACATATTGATAATACAAAGGTATCGTGTCTTGTAAGCAGAAAATCAGGAACAGAATAGTTGCGTTTCAGTGGTGGCTATGCTATGCTTTTAACAAACGATAGAGAACATGATAGTAAACCGCTTTATGAAGGCTACTCCTGTACACACATCGTCTACATTACGCGATACTTGCACCGCTTGCGGCAAAATGCTCACAGGTGGTTATTTTTATCTTCGGAATCGCTCAGAACGTTATTGTCCTGAATGTATCACCAATCGCCCACGTTGTGATGTATGCTCTTCACCAGTGGACAATAACGCGTGGTTGTTACACGATGGGCGACACCGCTGTTCTTCGTGCCACGAAACCGCCGTGTATGATGCGACAGAAGCTCACAATCTCTATGAAGAAACGGTTGGCTCGATTATTGCACAACTTCAGCTGACGCTGCGGGTTGGCGTTGCGTTTCGATTGGTTGATGCTCCCACGATGGCAGAAGTACGTTCAATGGGAGCGGTGTATCCACCTGAGGAAAAAACACTGGGACTTTATCGGCGACAGGGGAGTTTGCGTGTCATTTACCTATTATATGGTCTCCCGCGTATTATGTTTCGTACAGTTGTTGCCCATGAATATGCCCATGCGTGGCAGGGCGAGACCTGTCCTTTACTCGAAGATGATGAATTGCGTGAAGGATTTGCTGAGTGGGTTGCGTATCGCCACCTACTCTACCTTGGGTGCACTAAAGCTGCACAACGCATGCTTCAGTCATCTCATCCGTACCGTGTTTTTATGGAGAGTGTGCTCGAACTTGAAGAACGTGTTGGGCCAGGGGGCGTAGTAGAACATATCCTTGCTGCCGGACGGGGTATGGTATCAAATAACCCAGCGCCATAGCAGAAATAGCGTAGTTTCCACATTCTAATGTTATGTCAAATATCGCGCTCACATCACTACCAGATCCTATTGTCGTTGGTCGTTCAGCCACCACACAACTTTGCTATGCATTGCTCTCAATTGATCATCTCACAGCGCACCACTCACATCCTGTAAACTGGGCATTGGTAGCAGATGCGAGTCGGTCTATGCGTATTCCCATTGTTGATGAAGACCAATTTCGCCAGTTGGCGCAGCGTGGCTCAGTGCAAGAAACCTTGGTAGATGGCGTTCCTGTGTGGCAGTTGAGTGGGCCGGTTCCACCCGACATTCGCGACGCATCGCGTAGCGCCCTTGACTATGTGGCACATGCCTTGCATACCGTTGTTGAACATCTTAATGAACAGGATCGCTTTATCTTGATTGCATGTGCAGAAGATGCCACAGTGCTTGTACCAAGTACATCAGGAAGTAATCGTGTGCGCTTGGTAGAAGGTATATCTGACCTTAAAAGCATAAAACTGGGAAATCAAACCGATCTGGCACAAGGCCTTCAACTGGCACTGCAAGAAATACGTTATGGACGTAATGATCGTCGTGTCGAGTATGTTTTGTTACTCACTGATGGATTTACTGAACATACAGAAAACTGTCTACAGTTAGCACGTGATGCAGCAGCAGAAGGTATCGCCATCAGCACTATCGGTCTGGGGAGCGAGTTTCACGAACATTTGCTCACGATACTTGCTGATCATAGTAATGGGCGGTCTGTATTTCTCAACAGCCTACGCGATATCCCACGTAGTGTTGCAGAAGAACTCAACCTTGTTCGTTCAGTTGCTGCACGCTCGCTTTCACTATCGATCTTTCCGGCACATGGTATTACCGTCCACCGTGTGACACGTATCTATCCTACATTGACTCAACTTATTGATTGTTCAGCCTCATCTGAAGACATAGCAATAGGGAACTTACTCCAAGATGAACCAATGAAACTGCTAGTTGAATTCCTTATTGATCCTGACACATCAGAACAACAGGCTGCTCTTGCACATATACGGTTAGACTCGGAGCGGTTAACATTAGCAGAAATGGTCATCAAAGTACAATATCAATCGACTGCCCCAGTGCTTTCAGATACTGTTCTTGATGCCGCCTCACGAGCAACAGCATATCGAATGCAACTACATGCACAAGAAGCACTTGATCGAGGGAATACGCAGGAAGCGATACGCCTCTTACAGATAGCAGCAACACGCCTCAATCAGCTACAGGAAACGACCTTAGCAAATATTCTTTATAATAAGGCTCATGCACTCTCAGCAGGTGAAATGGTGCCACAGATTGCCACAAAAGTCCTTACCTACAGAACACGTCGATTGAACGCGAACACAGAGCACTAGAAAAAAGAGTATATATGGTGACAGAGACAGCAACACAACATGGAAGATTCGGCATCTATGGGGGAAGTTTTATTCCTGAAACACTCGCAGCAACGGTCGCAGAGTTACGGACAGCGTACACCCAGGTATGTGCAGACCCATCATTCTGGTCAGAACTTGATCGGCTTCATCGCACCTACACCGGACGGCCCACTCCACTGACTCATGCTACACAGTTGTCGGCGCGTTTAGGTGGTGCCCAAATCTATCTCAAACGTGAAGATCTCGCACACACTGGTGCTCATAAAATCAACAATGCATTGGGGCAAGGCCTGCTCGCAAAACGCATGGGAAAAACTCGTATCATCGCCGAGACAGGTGCTGGACAACATGGAGTTGCCACTGCTGCCATTTGCTCGATGCTGGGAATTGACTGTGTTGTCTATATGGGTGCTGAAGATATGGAACGGCAAAAGCCAAACGTCTTTCGTATGCGGTTGATGGGAGCCGATGTACGGAGCGTCGATACTGGAAGTCGCACCCTCAAAGATGCCGTGAATGAAGCCATGCGCGATTGGGTCTCTCATCCAGATAGCTATTACCTGTTGGGGTCTGCGCTTGGACCACATCCATATCCCACGATGGTACGTGATTTCCAGAGTGTTATTGGGCACGAAGCACGACAACAAATGCTAGACACCGTTGGGAGACTACCCGATGTAGTGATTGCGTGTGTTGGTGGCGGTAGCAATGCCATTGGTATTTTCAGCGGCTTTGTTGATGATACCAACATTGATCTGCGCGGTGTCGAAGCAGGGGGACGTAGCAGCGCTCTGGGCGAACATGCTGCCCGTTTCAATGGTGGAAAAGTCGGTGTGTTTCAAGGGACTCTCTCATATGTTTTGCAAAACGATAGTGGTCAGATCGCCGGAACCCATAGCATTTCAGCCGGTTTAGACTATGCGGCGGTTGGGCCAGAACATGCCCAACTCCATGATGAAGAGCGTGCCTTCTACACCTCAGTTACTGATGATGAAGCACTAGAGGGTTTTCAAAAACTCTCGCGTTGGGAGGGTATTATCCCTGCACTAGAGAGTGCCCACGCGATTGCCGATGCACTGCAGCTGGCACCGACGATGTCTTCCAATCAAATCATCTTGCTCAACCTTTCTGGTCGAGGGGACAAAGATATCTTCTCGGTAGCCGATCAACTGGATGTTGTAATCTAACATCAATCTCAACCACTTAAAATCATAAAAAAGAGCGTGTATGATACACGCTCTTTCTGGAACAAGACGAAGAAAAAAAGACTTCAGACGGCTCTAAACCCTCCAGAGCACATGCTGTTAGCTTATGTCCAATGCAACTGCTTATCATACGTAATCCGACGAAGATGTGCTTCAATCCGCGCGACAAGAACACTCCGTTCAGTATAGAGTGCTTGTACATCATCAACACCATACGAAAAAACAGCTACTTTATCAGTACTGTTGCTGAGCAGCATAATATGTACAGCATCTGATTGACGACGGATCTCCTGACATAGAGCAAGACTATTACAATCTGCTAAAGTGTCAGTAAGAATGACAAGGGATGGCTGACAGTTTTGATACAGGGATAGTATTGTATTTCCCTGCGTTGTGCGCTGTACGGTGAGACCTTCACGTGATAGTGTTTGGACCAGTCCTGATAAGTAGGCATTATCAGGGATTGCAATAAGAATGGTTGATTGTGACATAATAGGAGACTGCGATGTTATCATCAGACCTTCTTGTTTTGGTGGATGAGAGCAGATGAATGACATAGATTACCTTTAGGTTTTACTGGGACGGACAACCCTAGCAAACACAAACGAGATACCCCTTCCTCAATAACCACACAAAAGAACAGTAGGAACAGCGACACTCGTTTAGCCATGTATTCACTTTACTTATTGATCTCAATAGTCAAATAATATCACAAAACATACCACTATACACAACATATCAGAATGTATTTGTCCCAATTAAGTTCTACAAAACATATTGTATTGTAGATATAGTATGTTATCCAAATATGAATGGCATAATGAGAAACCTAGGCAGCGTTTTGATTCGCGAGGTTGCGTCATAGCCAGTCAACTGCTACAGCATGACACAAAATACATGCATTTACAATATTTATGTGTTAAACAATCATCACATTCTGAGTCCTGGAGGCTCTTGATAAACATACGAGCCGTACACCAACCAGGTATACGGCTCATATTGATGTGACCAACGTGCGTCACGCTAAGTACCTAAGCCTTTACATTATAGCACATGACCCTACTCGTGCGCTAGTCCCAATGTGCTAACGCACGCGATAAACTTTGGCTTGTAATACGTAAGATAGGTTTATGGCTTCACTCGGTGATCTCCTTAAAACCTGCTCTTTTCGTTAAGCCCTCGCCATTGTGAAGAGAATTGTCAGTGATGTAATCGATTTCATAACAATTTGTTGGGTCCACTGGATTATTCATGTATGGATAAAAAACGTCGAGATATCTTTCCAATCACTTATCTATACATATCAACATACTCTGCTTAAAGTTGATAATCTCCAGCAACATCACCATATAGCTACGAAATACCTTGACACCACTGCTACACTACGCTCGATTGAAGAGGGTAAAAGAATGTTTGTTCTCCTCCTCAGATTTGATTGGGTAAGCGGATTAACGTGACTCCTAAGGAATAGACCATGAAACAAATTCATAGATGGATAGCAATTATCATTATATGTGTCATCATTGTACTAATTAGTGGTTTTACGACAGTTATAAATCGCACTACATATGGGTCTGTACTCGTGAATGAGACCTCAACTGCTACACCCGAAGCATCTAATCCAACAATTGAGGCCTATCTTCCTTATATCGAAAGAGGAGAATCAGAGATCCCACCTGTACTACCAACTCCCACTTTCACCCCGACTCCAACCAATATGCCCACACCGAAACCAACTACTATACCAAGAAGTGTAAATATTCTTTCTAATCATTCTTCTTACGTAAACAGTATTAACTACTTACATATTGTGGGCGAAGTACAAAATAATACGCTTAATCATCTGCGATTTATTAAGATTAGCGTTAATATTTTTAATGATGCGGGAGAGCTTCTTGAAACTGATTTTACCTATACTTACTTAGATAATCTTCCTGCCGGTGATAAAACTTGCTTCAACATATTACTAAAAGAACCAGACAACTGGTCATACTATGAGTTTGAAGCCCCTGATTACCGAACAGATGGTGAAGCATTGTCCGATCTGAGCATTTCCAATGATAGTGGCTCATATGACTCTTCCTTTGGTTGGTATGAGATCATTGGTCAAGTTCGTAACAATACTGAGACTCGTGTTGATTTTGTGAGCCCAATAGGAACACTTTACAATGGTTCAGGTAGCGTCATAGGGTGTGATTTTACCTATGTCAACAGTACCGATTTAGAGCCTGATCAGATAAGTGCTTTCGATATGAATTTTTCTGGTCGAGATTATGTCGATGCAGACACATATCGTCTCCAGGTAGATGGAAATTCTCAATAACACCAGATATGATTTAAAACGTAGATGTATGTATCAGATTATTGGCCCTTTCTGGACAATCCACAATCAAACACTACAACAGAAGGATATCTTTGATATGGTCGATGAGCAAATCTTGAGCAAAACACGCAGTGGAAAAGAGCATGCGGCTCGGATCAAAACTGTTCGAGCAAAAGAGCTTCAACTTGAACAAGAGATTGACACCCATGTTTCTGACTATCAGGCTACGATTGAGCGTCTCACTAGCACTAAAGAACATGACCAATCGACTGTGGCTGACCTGAGCAAAATGGACGCAGCCATCAGTAGTGGCCGGGAATACACCTCAGATCTCCAGACCTTAATCGAAGACCTGACTGGTGAACTCGATGATCTGGGTCGTAGTGTTACCACACTCAAAGATGCAACAACTGTTGAGCGATTGATAGGGCGTTTCAACAAGCGCTGGGCTCGACAACTCACCGTACAGCGCATTCGTAAGCAGAATGTCGATGGTTCGATGAAAACTATCCTGGCCTATGCACGTGGCACCATCGAATCGCTCAATGCAGCCATTGTCAAGAACACCGAGGTCTATAGCAAACTCCAATCAACCGACGCCGAACTCTCGCAAAAGATGGTTGATTTTCAGCCCAAGTACGAACACTGGCGACAGGAAATCAAGCGACTTGAGCAAGAGATCGCAGAGCTTGATCGCCGCATCCAGATCGCCGATGAGTCGACCTATGCAACACTACAGGCGGAACGATCACAGCTACAGACTGAGCTGGATGAAGCCAAAATCAACGAAACCCAGTACTTCGAAATCATCAAGAATGCGAAAGAAGCCCAGCCTATTGTGCGTGCACACATGGAAGGCTTTAAGCAGGCCATCGCAGCTCTGACCCAGAACAAGGTCAAAACACAAGAGAAGATTGCAAACCTCACACATGTGTTTGAGGGCATCTATCAAATCATGGAAACAGCCCTCGAAATCAAAGGCTTCTCAACCATCGATAAATCGATCAACTTTGCTGCCGATAGCACGACGCGGGTCATGACTGAACAGGTTGACGGCATCCTGGCCGAAACAGCCGACCGAGCCGAGAAGAAGCTGATTGATGATGAAAAACTCAAAGCCTACACCGACCACCTCGAACAGATCATTGGTGCCTTCGACCAGCGCATGCAACAACTTGAAAACAACTACGCCCAGCAACGTTAGTGGTCGCTCTTCATTTAGCTGATGTAATCTGGTACCTACTCACATGAACATTGATCGACATCCACTACTTTCGGCTGGTGCTGGGATTGGTGAACGGGGACTCCCTAACGATGCCCTGGCCCCTTACTGCGACGATTTACACCAAAGGCTTTTCTGGCTCGACAAAGTGTTGCAAGCAGAGCAAAAAGAGGGGCATCTGAGTCGTGCCGCACAGAAGGCCACTGCTACTTTTCTGCATGAGTTGTGTGTCACCATTACTGTTATAGCACTCAAACATGGTCGCCAACTGCTTGACACCGAGCCATTACCACTCACGATTGACCCAACCGAGTCGGGCATGCCAACCTTCAAGGATTTCTGGCTGCTCCAGGAGGACCGGGAGCGTGCTCAACAACGACTTGAACACCTCCCAGAACGTGCTGAAGTCATCGAGCAGGCGATTGAGACGATCTACAGTGGTCGTCGGCCACTTAAACAGCAGGTGCTTTGGTTAGAACGATCCTATCTGGAACAACTGGCAAATACCCCGGTCGTAACAGACTTTCGTCAGATGCCAACCATTCGTCTAACCAAGAAGCGTGGCGATCAGCTGTTTGTGACAAGCTGGACGGGGATTATTCGCAGCCGTAACCTTTTCGAGTGTACCACACTGCATTTTACTGAACGCAGTGGCTGGCATGTCACCGGCGGTCAGAAAGACCTCACCAAACTGATCGATAGTATTGCCAATGGGCGACATCAACTCCACGAAAAAGTCGGGCTCCTCAATCAAGCGGCGTGGATTGTTCCCCGTACACTCGAACGAGTAACGATTGGTCCGTATCATCACCAATGGACCCAGAACGACGATTTTGTGACGCAGGTTTTTAACGCCTCACATAGCCCCAATCCATTTATGCTGCGTGCTACGATTGAACGCATTGCCACGACCGGTGCCGCCAAACGGAGCCATATGGATCGCCTCTTTGGCCGCGAACCAATGGAGGTCGGACCAGGTGTGATCCATCGTGTGTTGCTTGTTCCGCTCGTCATGAAACAATACCTCGGCGATACCGACGAAGAAGGTCAACCATGCACGGTCTATGGTATTTCGCAGGAAGGCGATTTGGTATGTTAAACACAAAGGAGCATCTGTCGTGACGACCAGAGATAATGTTCACCCCATTACTGATGCCGATCTTGATGCACACCGCGACGATGCCGAGTTCCGTATGCAGAATATTCCGATGCGCGGTGTCTCGTATGATATTGTGGCAGAAATGCAAAAACTGCCCAATGTTGGGGGCTACCTCGTCAGTGAATCGGTCAATCATGTGTTGCATGTGCTGCGCCGTGGGTTGTGCCTGTACTATGAACTCTACAGCGAACTGAGCAACAAAGTTGATGTACGACAAACCAACTTTCTGGGAAGCTATGCGCTCTTTGGCATGAGCGCACTGATCGTCCACGAACTTCCTATGCCTGAAGGAGATCAACTCGCATCCTTCCCAAAACCAGAGGATGACTTTTTCCGCGTTGGGCTTGGCTCAGATGACGATATCAAGATGATCCTGTCTTTCTATCTCAAAATCGTGACACAAACAGACGCTCAGGACCACCCAATTGTTGAATCAGCAGATGATCTGGTTAATCTGACACGTGACTACTTTATCGCCGCACGTGACCAGATGATAGCCGCAGGTGATACCCATTCCGATGAGCTTCTTGCCCACGTCGATGGAGCAACGTTTCGGATTGGCGAACTGGAACTGCGTGGGTTTACCCTTGCGACCCAACAGGATACCGCAACGGTTGAGTTCAAACCAGTCCAACCAAAGGAGATTGTGGGAAACACGGAGGCCAAACAGGCACTTCTGCGTTATGTCGACCGACTGGCTCTTTACGACGTAGAACGTGGCTTCAACCCTATCCTTGAGTTTGGTGGATTGCCTAGCACGGTGCTCTTCGATGGCTTCCCTGGAACCGGAAAGACTTCGCTCTTCCGCATGGCAATGACACGACTGCAACAGCACAGTGAACAGGTTGGCATTCCAACACACTTCGTCACCATCGATCCAGGAATCAAAGACGAATATTATGGGCGTACCGCCAAACTACTCAACGAACGTCTGGGGTTAGTGCGCGACCGTCGTTCGCTGGTGCTGATCTTCTTCGACGACATTGATCTCTTGCTCCTCTCGCGTGGTGATCCCGGCATGGGTGGCGCCGATAAGGATGTGCTCAACATTACCATGCAGTTCCTTGATGGTGCCTTCACTGTTCACGCTGGCAACGCCCAGACCTACGCCGCAACGAATGAGCCAACTGCTACCGACTCTGCATTGCGGCAGCGATTCCATCAACGTGAGCTGATCGCTGGACCGGAAACGTGGAGTGATTATGTCAACCTTTTACAGGTGAAACTTACCAAGCAAATCCAACACGGTCTTGTGCAGGCAAGTGGGAACGGAACATCTGCCAAAAAGCCAGACCATCAACCAAAGCACCAAAATAATGGACTCGATATGGTACGTTCATTGCTTCCCGGTAGCGGCAAAAAAGAACTGAGTTGGCGCGAACTCGGCGAACTCTGTATCGAGTTCAAGCAAAAAGATCCGCGTTTCACCGGTCGCCCTATCGAGAGTGTTACGCAGAAACTGCTCGCCGAAAGCGCCGATTTCGACATCCCTGAAACCTGGTTTAGCGATCCAGCGCTCTTTCTCAACCGCTCCTACGACGAGAAAGTCAACCTGCTCAAAACACTGTACCGACCTATTACAGGAGAAATGATCGCAGAGGCACTTGAGCAGTATTTCCATTCCGAGCAACGCTATGCCACCGAAGCCAAAGCTCAAAAGACACAGCGGTTAGCGGCTGATCTCGAGGCACAGATGGCAGCGCGTGATCTAATCGTAAAGGGTTCAGGAGAAACAGCATAGCTATGGCCAGAAACTCCCGCAGCGCATCGCTGCTGCATGTGCGTGGGCATCTTGCCGAACGCTATGCTCGCGCATTGCACCATATTCGCAATCTCGATTGTCCACTTGAGGAATTCGATATCGACCGACTGGGGTGGAGTCCTCAATTGGCGGCACTGCTCGGCAGCGACTATCTGGGCAACAATGCGCTCCGTTATGCGATTATCCTTTCCATCGATCAAGCGACGGCCCCCACGCTCTACCAGCGCTTTTCGTATGAGGCAACACTGATAGACAAGGTGTATCGAGATGCCCGGCCTACCCTACTCAATCTGATCGAGCATGAGCCAGTGCTCATTGAATTTGACAATGGTCTCACTTTTTGCCGCAATGCCGTAGATGTCCTTGGGATTCGATCAGTCAAGGTGCGCGTTGAAACACCGACACAGACCCTAACCAAAAGCGCCAAACTTTTGGAACTTGCTCAGGGGCTTGGTGAGCAATCTCGTTTGCTTAACGAACGTTATATCGATCAGATGTTAGCACTCGTTACTGATGTCGGTGATCCCCGTCGTCTCCCGATACCACCGCGTATTCAACGCACAATCGGCTCGTTATGGGCCGAGATCGATGGGGTTGTCTATGTGTTTCGCCCCTCTGCCGGCAAGCAACAAGATACTGTCGTTGTTGCGACACGACCGGATATCCTCGAAGATCTTCCTGTGATTGCGCTCGAGATTGGTGATCCACTTGTCGTTGGCATGTTGCACGAGACAGGCGTTTTGCGCTACTCTCCCGAAAGCGGCTTGCTCAAAAAACGGCTGAATGATCTTATGCTCGACACCCTTCTGGCTGTCAACGAGCCAGATATTGCCACCTCAAGTAGCGCACGACGCCGCCAACTCGAACGCAGCACCACCGCACAAGCTGCCCTCCCAAATGTCTACTGGGAGCTTACTGCGTTGCAGCAAAAACTAGCCGCAGGTGGCTCGTTTGATCCCAGCCGACTCACCGTTGAGGCACGGTGGGCGCTCTCGGCCCCAAATCGTAGCATTATGGTTGCAAGTAATTTACTCGCACGCTTTATTCGCTACGATTACTGGCTCCAAACACATCGACAGTGGCGGCACCTTCAAGCCGAGTGGGATCGCTACAGCCCAGCAAAACAACACTATCTTACCCAGACTTTTCCGCAACTGGTGGTGGGATTAGAAACCCCCACTCCTTCGGCAATTCACTGACAGGAGGCAGGCACTCTTAGCCTGATACAATCACATGAATGCACTTGCCAATCAAGCTATTGCCAACCTTTTTATCGGATTTGGCCTCGCATTTGTCAATGTTATCATCTGCTACTTTTTGCCATTCGCTCCACGTATCATCTCAGTTTTGCGTTGGGGGATGCGCCCCCATATCTGGATTGGCATTTACTTCATTGCGCTCATCGTTCAGCTTGTGACATCGCCCTACTTCCGGTCATTGATCGTGTCGGTCTCCGCTGAATTAGCCTGGTCACCCTATCAGGCATTGTTCAATGTACTCGGAATTGTCCTTATGGATGCACTTGTTATGGGATGGGAGACCCTTCGGAAGGGCAGTATCACAGGTCGTAAGCAGTTGGACTCTGCACGAACTTATGTCGAAGATAAACTTGATAATTTGGAATTGCCGGTTGGAACTACACCGGAAGAGCGACAAGCCAAAGCAGAAGCTACCGCACAGGCAAACGCTGAACGCAAACAACGGCTCAACGAACGACTCGAAGATTATTAGATCCGTTTCTAAGGCTTCCATAAGGATCGTCTCCGTAGTGCGTCTAATCGGCGCACTATTGCGTATCATGGAGCATATGTCCCCTTTGGGACCGTCGTTTCCAATACATACTAGATT
>JBCDFA010000198.1:0-13963 GCA_039178835.1 Chloroflexota bacterium | reverse complement strand
CGGGTCGCCACACGCATCTGGTGAACATCCTCGGGATCTTCATCGCTAGTTCGCACACCTTCTTCACGGGCCAGCATTTTTTCAAAAATACGACGGAGCACCCGACGTGCCCCTTCGCCAAACGGCTCATCCCCACTTAGTTGATCAGGGAGGCGCGACGGCAGATCGATGGTGATAAGCGAGGACGTTTCGATGGAAGCCATACCATTGCCCTGGGCATCCGTAAGTGCATTCTTCGCGGCAAGGCGCAGATCGATAGGCCCGATAGTGTTCGCCCAATGATCAACATTCATTTTTTCTAATTGCTTTTTGGTGATTTTTCCGGTCAGTGTAATAATGGTTTGCTTCCCAATAATCTCATACTCCACATGGTGTGTCTTACTCTCATCAAAATGCCGGGCAAGTTGCAAGATAGCTGCCAAACGCATGGAGATATTTTGATTTTTGTTGCTTAATCGCAGGAAGACCGTCTCCCGATGATAACGAGGTTTATCTCTTTGGAAAGCAACGGTACTGGCGACAATACATTGCTCCTCTAACGAAAGCTTAGGAATCGGCTCAGCTAACACGGTATCACGTGCCACACGCTCTTTACGTGGAGCATCTGATGTTTGGGCAAGCGCATAATAGGCCGCAGCACGTGCCAACCATCGCCGCGCTTTACGTGGGAGTTGATGCACATCGGCGGTTTTATCAAAGAGCGTTAGGGCCTGCGCCTGCAAAGACTGTTCAGGAAGAATAGCAATAGTTTGATTTTCTGTTGATTCAAGCATGACTTCATCCTTAGATTTCAATGAAGGAATACACAATGATTCGATTGAAGAGGCGGGGTGCTCTTGAAAAGTGGTGTATTAACGATTGAGCAAAGCTAACCCGCGTGCGAGTTTGCTACGATTTTCGGGGATGAGATCGAAACGACTCTGAAGCTCCTTGATCAACTGTTCAAAGTCTTCACGTGAAGCATTAGGCAATAATTCGGCTTCACATTCGCGGAATGGCTCACGCACATCACCTGCGGTAAAATTCCCCACATCAAGACTTACTTCCGCTACTGGACCGCTGGTACTGCTTGCAATGATGTGTTGGCGCGTGGTGTAAATCTCGAGAGTCATGACAAGTTCTGCGCCATCGAGCAGGCTCAGCACACGATCACGTAGTTCACCAGTTGGCCAGTGTTCAGGGGCATCTTCCTTCCCAATCTCCACTTCCCACTCATCACGCTGATGCAACCCATCCTTCACTGCACCCTTGCCTTTGAGCGTCACAATACGCCGATCACCAATCTCTCGAATGCGTAACCCATATGCCTGAGCACGCAAGCGACCATCTACAGTATCAAAGTACCGATTGTACTGTTCTTCGATATCTTCTGAACGAGTAAGTTGAAACGAGCCTAGAACGTCTGTAGTGAGGATTGTTTCAAAGAAATCTGCACGTTCAACCCGAAATTTCGCTTCTATTTCCATACGTACAATTTCACTTTATAATCTACTATTTCTCTATATTAGCCATACAGTATAGCATATTTCGCAAATGTCACGAAATGTAAAACTTATGGTCGTGAAACATTCGATTTCGCTATCGATAACCGACATCTCACTATTGTTTTGCAGCGTATCTCCTTCGTGCTATAATGTGCACGGACAATGGTTTACACATACGTCTATCCTAACAATAACACTTGGAGTAGTGTCGGTGAAAGTTACAACAGAAAAATTGCCAAAGAGTTTGCTCTCACTTACTGTTGAGATTGATCGTGCACAGGTTGAGAAAGGGCTCGACCGTGCGGCACGACGTGTTTCGCAAAAATACAATATTCCTGGCTTTCGTAAAGGAAAAGCCCCGCGCTTTATTGTCGAAAATTACTTTGGGCGGGAAACCCTGGTTGAGGAAGCCTCCGAAGATTTAATCAATCGTTCCTTCAAAGAGGCGCTTGAGCAGGAAAATATTGAGCCGATTGGGCAGGCAAATCTTGAAGAAACCAATTTCCAGGAAGAGCCATTCCATTTCCGAGCCACTATTCCTGTTGCACCAACTGTCACTATTCCTGACTACCGCGCTATCCAGGTACCAGCTGAGTTGCGTGAAGTGACCGATGAAATGGTGCAACAAGCACTGGACACGCGACGCGAAGAGCACGTGGTCTTGCGTGAACCAGAAGACCCACGCCCTGCCCAACAGGGAGATCAGCTAACCGTACAACTCGAGAGCTTTGTGGATGATGAACCGCTTGATGATCGAAACGAAGAAGGCGAAATTCCTGAGTCTACGATGGTGCTTGAGCCAGACCGGCTTGCCGAAGGTCTCTTCGATGGGCTCATTGGTATTGAAACGGAAGAAACACGCGAAATTAACGTTCGCATGCCGGAAGATCATCCCAACGAGCAGATACGTGACAAGGATGTGCTGTTCAAAATAAAACTCATCTCGCTACAGGAGCGATTGCTGCCAGATTGGGAGGAATTGCCAACCTTGGAAGAGTTTGAAGGCACGCTTGATGAGTTACGTGATAAAACGAGAAAAGAACTCGAGGAAACCGCTGAACAGGAGATGAAGCGGACCACGGTCGATGAGTATGTCAAACAGCTGACTGAGCAGACCGAATATGACATTGCTGATGCGATGATTCAGCGCGAAGCCGAGCGATTGTTGCAAAATCAGGCACAATCTTTCGAGCGCTATGGTATTACACTCGACCAGATGCTGCAGTATCGCAACCAGACTCGTGAGGATGCTGCCAAAGAACTTCTTCCACAAGCAGAGGAACAATTAAAAACAACACTTGCACTTGGTGAGATTGTGCAAAGTGAACAGCTGTCGATTGATGAAAGTGAAATCGAAGAAGAAGTGACTCGGGTACTTGATTCATACAAGGAAGAAGAGCGCGATGCAATACGTAATATGCTCAATACGCAGTTGCGCCCCAGCATCGCCAACAATGTATTGAATCAAAAATTGATGGATCGCCTCTTCCTGATTGCCACTGGTACTGCACCAGAACTCCCAGTGTCAGCTGATAATGGTGCGGAAGATGACGACACCGAGGAAAAATCCGACGAACAAGAGCAATCGGTCGCCGGGGGTAGTACCACACCATCAGAAGTAACCGAATCTCGTGAGTAGATAATCATGTTGGGAGTGTGGTTAGAAGTGTAAGTAGATTTGACACGTTACAAACACCTTATGTAAATGGAGTATCTTGTATGGAATGGATATCATCACACAACATTGATTGGAGCACCAAGCGACCTGAAGCACTCGTGCCAATGGTTGTCGAAAGCACAAATCGTGGCGAGCGCGCCTTTGATATTTACTCACGTTTGTTGAAAGAACGTATCATTCTTTTGGGAACCCCTATCGAAGATCAGATGGCCAACCTCATCGTTGCTCAGCTCCTGTTCCTGGAGCACGACGATCCAGAGCGCGACATTTCCCTCTACATCAATAGCCCTGGTGGTTCGGTCACTGCTGGTCTCGCAATCTACGACACGATGCGTGCGATTCGCCCCGACGTTTCGACTGTCTGTGTCGGTATGGCCGGCAGTATGGCGACTCCCATCCTCGCCGGTGGAGCCAAAGGCAAGCGCTTTAGCCTGCCACACTCAACCATCCACATGCACCCAGCTGGTGGCGGTGCGCGTGGGTATGCACCCGACGTCGAAATTATGGCCCGCGAGTTGTTGCGCATGCAGCAGATTGTCCGTGAACTACTCTCCAAGGACTCTGGGCAAACAGTTGATAGAATCGCCAAGGACTTTGATCGCGACCTCTTCATGTCACCTGAAGAAGCGCAAGAATATGGCATCATCGACGAAATTCTCAACCGAGAAGACATCATCAACATGGCCAAGGATCGCTAAACGGCCTATCCAAAGAATGAGGGTGGGATGTGCATTCCCACTCCTCACCCCTATCACGCAGGAGATAGCATGACCCGTACACGAGGTAACACGAATACGACAGGGGGCCGTGGAGCATATACCTGTTCCTTCTGTGGCCGCGGACAAGATGAAGTGCAACGCCTGATAGCTGGCCCCGGCACCGTATGCATTTGTAACGAATGTGTTGCGCTATGCAGTGCAATCATTGCCGAAGAGTCCGGTGTTCGTCCGACTATGGCACAACGTACCTCGCCGCAAGGGCCGACCCGTCTGCCCAATCCACGTCGCATTCGCGATCAACTAGAACAGTATGTCATTGGTCAAGAACGCGCCAAAGTCGTTCTTTCTGTCGCGGTCTACAACCACTACAAACGGCTGCGTGCCGGTCATCAGGTTGACGAAGTCGAGTTAGGGAAAAGCAACATCCTGCTGATTGGCCCTACCGGCAGCGGGAAAACGCTCCTTGCACAGACCCTTGCCCGGGTGTTAGATGTCCCCTTTGCTATCGCCGATGCAACCGCCCTGACCGAAGCTGGCTATGTTGGAGAAGATGTTGAAAATATTCTGCTCCGCCTTATTCAAGCCGCTGACGGCGACATCGAACGAGCACAGACCGGTATTATCTATATCGACGAAATCGATAAGATCACACGCAAAGCTGACAATCCATCCATCACACGGGATGTTTCGGGGGAAGGTGTTCAACAAGCACTCCTCAAAATCCTTGAAGGATGTGTAGCGCATGTGCCACCATTACCGGGGCGCAAACATCCACAGCAAGAATACATTGCCTTTGACACCTCCCACGTGCTGTTTATCTGCGGTGGTGCCTTTGAAGGTCTCGATAGCGTCATTGAAAAGCGCGTCGGGGCAACTCGTGTCATGGGATTCCAGAACGAAGAGCTTGAGACTAGTGAAACAGATGAAATCCGTGGGGATATTTTGACGCAGACCATTCCCGACGATCTGTTGCGCTATGGATTCATCCCCGAATTTATCGGTCGTCTGCCGGTCATTGCACCACTTGAATCACTCGACAAACCAGCCATGATTCGCATCCTGACCGAGCCCAAAAACGCGGTTGTTAAGCAGTATCAGAAGATGCTGGCATTGGACAATGTCGAACTCGAAATCACCAATGATGCGCTGGCTGCCATTGCCGAACAAGCACTTGTTGCACGTACCGGTGCTCGTGCGCTACGCACCATCGTCGAAAGTGCGCTGCTTGATGTCATGTACGACATTCCCTCACAAGAACACATTGGCCGATGCATTATTAATGCTGAAGTTATTACAGGGCGAGGACAACCTATCATGGTCCCCCGTCCGACCGAACGCAATGACTATCGTCGACGGATGGACGAAGCAGTTTGATGGGAGTTTTCCTCTGGAGAGTTCCCCTTTTGGCAATCGCATCCGATAATCAAACAGAATGCAGAACACTCCTATGCGACTTATTCGACGAACCTCTGATCGAGTCAATGAAGACTCATCCACTCCTCGCCGCATTCTCGTGGCCGATGATGATCCATCCATTGCTACTCTCATTCAGGTCACGCTCAAGGACCCACGCTACGAAGTGGTCGCCGCGACGAACGGACTTGAAGCACTCACCGCTTTCAAGCAGGAGCATTTTGACGTTGTCATTCTTGATGTCATGATGCCCTATGTCGATGGCTTTGAAGCGTGCGAGCGCATTCGCGAAGAGTCCGATATTCCTATTGTCATGCTTACGTCGCGTGATGGGACAGAAGACATCGTTCATGGGTTTGAGCTGGGAGCGGATGATTACATCACTAAACCTTTCAAAACAGCTGAACTCATCGCCCGGGTCGAATCAATCCTACGACGAGTCGAAGGCTACAAAAATCGTGTTGCACCGACCACTGTGCGCGTTGGTGACATCGAAATCGACGAGCCACGCCATCGCGTGGTGGTACGCGGCGAGGAAGTCAATTTGACGCCAATGGAATTTGAGTTACTATATTTCCTGGCAGCCAATGCTGGTAATGTCTTTGACCGTGAAACTCTGTTTCGTGAGGTGTGGGGCTACGACTACGTCGGTGAGACTAATCTGGTCGATGTGTGTGTGCGTCGACTACGCGAAAAAGTCGAAGTCGAACCGTCCCGACCCCGTATCATCGTTACGATACGGGGAGTGGGATACAAACTGACAAACACATAGCGGTGAAGTAGCACAGATAGCCCTGTCTGCTTCCTATTTTGGGTGAGTAAAGAGCATATGACGGATAATGTCCACGTATCGCAACATCCGCTTATTCAACACAAACTAACACTGTTACGTCGAATACAAACTGAGCCCAAGAAGTTTCGTGAACTGGTCCATGAACTTGCCCAGTTCTTGTTTTATGAAGCAACGTTAGACCTGCAACTTGAAGCTGTAGATGTTGAAACACCGCTTGCAGTGCTAGAAGGCCAGCATATCGCAACCCACATTGGCCTGTTTCCTATTCTGCGCGCTGGACTGGGCATGGTCGATCCGATTCTGGACCTCATCCCAACTGCACATGTATGGCACCTTGGCCTGTACCGTGACCACACTACACTCCAACCAGTGACCTACTATAACAAACTACCCCCTGAGTCCGATGTCGACCTGTGTTTAATTCTTGACCCCATGCTAGCGACTGGTGGGTCTGCCGTTGCTGCGGTAGATATTCTCAAAAAATGGGGGGCTGACCGCATCAAATTTCTAGGACTTATCGCTGCACCTGAAGGTGTCAACACACTCCATCAAGCTCATCCTGATGTCCCCATCCACCTCGCTGCCGTCGACTCGCATCTCAACGAACAGGGCTATATTGTTC
This sequence comes from Chloroflexota bacterium, assembly GCA_039178835.1. Classification (GTDB taxonomy): domain Bacteria; phylum Chloroflexota; class Chloroflexia; order Chloroflexales; family Roseiflexaceae; genus AL-N1. The sequence goes on along the minus strand of JBCDFA010000198.1, from coordinate 7,254 downwards.
CCGGACTTGGCGATGCTGGTGATCGACAGTTTGGGACAGGATAATACAGGAATATGATCATTGCGCTCACACTTGTTGCAACCTTTTTCCTGGCCTTTTTTATCACGACATGGTTGATACCACCCGTACAACATCTATGCAAACGTCGCGGTTGGATTGCCGAACCAGGTGGTCGCCGGCTGCACGCGTATCCCGTCCCCACCATTGGTGGTATTGCAATGTATGTTGGTCTTGTCGTCACTTTGCTGGCGACATTCACCTTTGGATTGATCGACCCGGCTTTCCAGCGCTCTGAATTTGAAACCGTTCGCATCTGGCTGGTCCTCTTCGCCAGTCTCCCTGTTTTTCTCATTATGTGGGCGGATGATGTGCGTGAGTTACCGGCACTCCCACGACTAATCGTGCAGATCATCGCTGGGCTTATTGCCGTCGGGCCTTTCTTGTGGACTCACGAACGCTACCTGGCACCCAACGCACCAATGGGCAGCGAACCGACCGAAGCCTACGGCATCCTGCTGACAGCCTTCAACTTTCCCTTTGTCGAGCAGATCAATCTGTGGAACATGACCCCGTGGCTGGCAATTGGAGCAACGGTTTTCTGGCTGGTAGGCATGAGCAACGCCATCAACTGGGCCGATGGTGCCGACGGGCTTGCCGCTGGTATCACCCTGATCGCTGGTATCACTCTGGCCCTCAAAGCCCTGTTGATGCCAGAACCACAGTTTACCATAGCACTCCTGCCACTCACTATCGCAGGTGTGTGTGCTGCATTTCTGCGCTTCAACTTTCCCCCTGCGCGTATTTTTATGGGTGATAGTGGGGCCCACATATTAGGTTTTGTGTTGGGAATAAGCGCCATCATTGGAGGAGCCAAGCTGGCCACGATACTGCTGGTATTGGCCGTCCCAATCATCGACAGCGCCTGGCTGATTGTCTCACGCATGGTTGCTGGTCGCTCACCATCGCAGGGTGGGCGCGATCACCTCCACCATCGCTTGATCGACCTGGGATACACGCCGCGGCAAGTGCTCGTTTTTTACTACACGCTCAGCATCAGCTTTGGGCTTGTCGGGCTTTCGCCTGCCAACCCATACATCAAACTGGCGTTGTTGATCGTCCTTAGCTTGGTTGTTCTGGGCATCATTCTCTATGCGAACCTCCACGCCAACCATCGCCAACAAACTGCAACAAACGACCAATAAGCTAATTGTCCAACGCTGCGAGAGAAACAATGAACCAGCGATATCTGGTATTGCCTAGATGCCGCTGGTCTACGAAGTTGGTTTACGAAGACTATAGATAAAGACGCACAATCAGCTGACCAAATTGAATCTGATCTTCGTGATTGAGTGCCTGTGGCTGATGGGCTGATACCTTCTGGCCATTGATAAATGTTCCGTTGGTGCTATTCAAATCCTCAAGCACGATCTGCCCATTCTGAATTGCAATCTGTGCATGGCGACGACCGACACCAAATTCGAGAGCCTTATGCGGCGTCAAATCAATATCCGGAAAAAAGTGACTGACTGGATCGGCCCGACCAACAACTACCTGCTGGTTATCAGGGAGCGGTATTTCAGCACCAGTCGATACAACCAGCAATTTAGCTGGCGCAAGCATCGTGCGCTGTGGTGGCGGCGCAACAGGAACAACTGGCGGCGGTGCTACTGGCGCTGGTACTGGCGTTGGGTTTGCATATGATGGTGGTGCAGACACTGTTGGTTGCGGCGTAGTGCTTTGTTGTGAGACAGGCGGTGCTGAAGCAACCGAGGCTGGTTGTGGCGCTGGGTAGCTTGGCTGCGGCGACAGACCAATACCAGATGGTGGCTCAGGAACCTGCGCGGTTGGCGGGGTCGGAGCATTGAGTGGGGCACCACAGTTATCACAAAATGCCTCGCCAGGGATAACCGACACACCACATTGAGCACAATTGCTTGGCCCTGCCACAAGCGTTGCACCCGTTGCAGCAGGCGTGGGTGCGGGTACAGGTGCTGATGCGGAGGGCGTGGGTGTTACGGGAATAAGTGCAGCACCACATTGATCGCAGTAGCGTGCAGAGTCGGGATTATCGGCACCACACTGATGACAAAATGGCATGTCTTCCCCCTTTCTGAAATAGTGATCTCATACCAATGAATCTATGCTTTAAAACGTAACCTGACATAGAAGCGCAACATAGTCATTCTGGTTATTGGACGTTAAAGTGTAAGCGGATGTTGCAACAGTATTATCTATCCTTAGCACAACACACGTTGCGCTATAATCAGTTATTATAAATGTATCATAGCGTACAAAAAATGTCAGGGGTAGATAACAAGGTAACCTTAGATTATGCAGGTCAGACATATCAGAGCCCGCTTAACAAAAGTATGGGATCAACTACGCACAAGTTTCTGGTTTATACCGACTACCATGGTAGGTGCTGCTATTTTGCTGGCATTCACAACAATCGCTATCGACGAACAGTTGCGTTTTGAGTTCGTTGAAAATCTGGGGTGGCTGTACACTGGAGACTCAGACGGAGCTAGACTGTTACTGTCAACCGTAGCTAGTTCGATTATTGGCATAGCTGGTGTAACCTTTTCTATCACCATTGCTGCACTAACTATGGCCTCTTCGCAATTTGGTCCACGTCTCTTACGAAACTTTGTTCGCGATGTAGGGAATCAATGTGTACTTGGAACATTCATTGCCACCTTTATCTACTGTTTGCTGATATTACGCACTATACGAGGCTCAGAAGAAAGTACATTTGTCCCACATATCTCAGTAACCGTTGGGGTCATATTAGCCATAGCGAGCATTGGTGTTTTGATCTATTTTATCCATCATGTGGCAATGTCCATACAGGCAGATAATGTTATCAACAGGGCAAGTAATGACTTAAATACGGTAATCAAGCAAATTCATCCCTTACCAAACAACAATGATCCAGAGCAGCCGCAAGTTCCCGAAGAACAATCACATTTACTCTCCCTCAATCGTCGTTCGTACACAGTTGTGTCATGCACAACAGGATACATACAAGTTATCGACAGACACACTCTCCTGCAAATAGCGATAAAACATAATATGGTGATCGAATTTCTCCATTGTCCAGGTGATTTTGTCGTTCGTGACGATGCAATAGCCATGATCTGGGTTATCGATAGGAAACCAGAAAACATAGATACAGAAATCACGAATAACATTATTATTGGCAAACAACGCACACTTATTCAAGATATTCGATTTGCTATCAACCAAGTTGTCGAAGTTGGGGTGCGGGCATTATCGCCTGGTATCAATGATCCTTTTACTGCCATTACATGTATCGATCAACTCACTGCTGCTTTATGTCAAATTGTGAGGCGACAGGCCGTTTCAACCTACTGCTATGATGATGCCCTTCAGCTTCGTATCATCTTTAAGGCTGTTCAGTTTGAGGAAATAGTTGATACAGCATTTGGCTTACTTCGTCAGTATGGTCGAACCAACACAGAAGTAATACTGCGATTATTGACATCAATTGCTACAGTGGTCGATTGCACCTCAGACCAATCGCAGCGAGATGTCCTTATTCGTCAAGCAACTATCATCGCACATGATGCAAGAGAAGGACTAACCAACAGGCACGACCGAGAAATCATCACAACCTATTATCAGAACTCATTTCAACCTCTCACACAAGATGATTACTCCGTTACAGACAAAGTGACAACACAATAGCAGCAGCTATGTGTATATACATCTGTATACATTTACACATTATTGTGATCGATCCCAGGTTTCTCGTAAAATATCACCCGTAAAACCAGAAGGCAGCAATTCTGCAGGTGTGGTTATCTGTAGCTCCTCACCAAGATTTGCCAACACAACCACGCATCGGGGTGCAAGCTCAAGTACAACCTGACGACACACCCCACATGGACTCACTGGGCCAGCCGTATCGGCGACGACGGCTAACACCGCAATGTCTTGTTCCCCGGCAGCATAAGCACTCAACAAAGCCACTCGTTCCGCACACACAGACGCCGGATATGCCGCATTCTCGATATTACAGCCAGGGAACATGCGGCCCGTGCGGGTCATCACCACTGCTCCGACGGCGAAATTGGAGTAGGGAACGTATGCGTTCAGGCGAACTTTGCGTGCTGCGGTAATCAGTGCGCGGTAGTCAGGTGTGTCCATCATGGGTATGTTCTTCCTCAGAAACGCTTACCGCCACCGTCTGTGACGTGAGCGGATAGGTAATACGCAGTTGCCGTGGACCCAAACCCTCGACAGAAACAACAGTAATCTTAATATCCGATGATACCTGCACTTCGTCACCCACAGTCGGTACACGCCCCAACAACTCGTATACCAGGCCACCTAATCGATCAGACTCAGTTGACTCAAGGTTTAGTTCAGCCACATCGTTGATATCGTCAAGCGAAATACGGGCATCGGCGAGCAACTCACCTTCTTTCACCACCTCGATAGAGGGTTCGTCCGCGTCATATTCATCCTGTATATCGCCAACAATCTCTTCCAATAAATCTTCAATCGTCACCACACCGGCAGTCCCACCATATTCATCAACCACGACCGTCATATGAGTCTTACGAGTCTGGAGATCTTTCAGCAGGGCGGCTACCTTCATTGTCTCTGGGACAAAATGCGGTGGACGCATTAAACTCGCTATTTTTTTCTCGTGGTGTTCGGTACGCAGCGCTGGCAATAAATCCTTCACATGCAGGATACCAACGACATTGTCAATCGTCTCACGAAATACGGGGAGTCGCGAATGCCCGTCAGAAATAATAAGCTCCAATGCCTCATCAAGTGATGCATCGATATCAACCGCCACAATATCAACCCGTGGACACATCACCTCACGAACAATGGTATCACCGAAAGAAAAGATTCCCTCAATCATTTCACGCTCATCTGGCTCAATAAAGCCCTCTTCTTCACCAACATTGACCAGCAGCAACAATTCCTCTTCCGTTACCAGCGGAGTACGCGGTGCCGAGGGGCCAACGAGCAAGCGAATAAGCGGACGCGTGACGATATCAACAAAGCTAATCAGTGGCCATAGGAGTCGTGTCAGCCAGGCCATAGGACGAGCCAACATATCTGCGGTATGGCTGGGAAAGCGCGTTGCGAGCGTTTTGGGAACAGCCTCCGTAAAAATAAGCACTAGAATGAGCAAGGGAATCAATGAAGCAAATCGCCAGAGAGTGGGTAAACCAAACGTGAGCCGAAACATAAAAGCAGTAGCTGCAATAATTGCTGCCGCATTCAGACAGAGAACCGTTGCTTTGAACTGATAGGGATTATTCAGAAGGCGATCAATGATAGCAGCACGAGGAGCATGGTCATTGCGTAGGGCATTAATCTGGTGGCGACTGATCACACTAATTGAGGCATCAACAGCTGATGTAAAGGCTAGGACAATCAGACACAATCCGACACCGATCAATGCAAGGCCATCAATAGAAACAGGGGTAATCTGTTGCATAAATGTGGACAAGATCGCCCGTACATCAAGGAGTGCCGGATAATTAACTTGTATGTTACTAGGGTCAGGGTCCAAGGACACATCTCCTTTATCTCAAAAATGATTCAATGAGTACTATTATGAGACAACATGAACAGAATAGCAATGGGAAACGTGATAATTTCAGGTAAACAATGCACTAAGCGATAAATCTTTGTGGATACGCATGATGGCTTCAGCAAATAAGGGCGCCACGCTAATAATCCGAATACCAGCATCACTGCACTTGGTTGTAAGGGGAATAGTGTTGGTTGTGATGGTCTCAACAAGCGGCGATTCGGCAATAATCGAGATCGCGTTGTCGGCAAAGACTCCGTGCGTGGCACAGGCATACACGCCCAATGCACCACGCGCACGCAATGACTTCGCTGCCTCAGCCAACGTGCCTCCCGTGGAGATCATATCATCGACAATAATAGCCGTTTTTCCATCTACTTCGCCCACCATCTCCAACATTTCGGCTACGTCGGGCTGCGGTCGCTGTTTGGCAATAATGGCCAGACCGGCACCAATACGCTCACGAAAGCTATTGGCACGTCCCACGCCACCAGCATCCGGCGAAACAACCACAGGATGGGGCAGATTCAGTTCTCGAATGTACTCTGCCAGAAGTGGACCAGCTTGCAGGTGATCAACAGGAATATCAAAAAATCCTTCGATAGGGGGCGAGTGCAGATCCATCGTGAGAAGCCGATCTGCTCCAGCAACATTGATCAGATTGGCAACCAACTTCGCAGAGATTGGCTCGCGACCAGTCGTTTTCTTCTCTTGTTTTGCATAGCCATAATACGGGACAACAGCCGTCACGCGAGCAGCCGATGCACGGCGCAAGGCATCAATTAAGAACAGCAACTCCATCAAATTTTGATTCACGGGTGTACAAGTCGGTTGAATGACAAACACATCCGAGCCACGTACATTTTCCTCGACTTTAATACGTGTCTCACCATTTTTGAATGTCCCAACCACGGCACGCCCAAGATTAATATTGAGATAACTCGCAATCTCTTGAGCCAATACACGATTGGCATTCCCGCTAAAGATCTGTAGTCTACCTTCCATGGCTGTTGTTGCATACCCCATAATATATCTTACAATTCATTAGAACCTTACAATAGTACGATTACTCCGAACACACTACTTCTCAAATAAAACGCATGATATCATCACGACGTTGCTTCACCCTCTAAGTGTACAAACGGGCCGATACGCTGTTCAGCCTCAATACGGTGGTTTTCAATCGACGCATGTGTAATATACGTATCGTCACCAATGACTGAGTCTTTGATACTGGTGTATGGTCCAATGACACATCCACGACCTATCTGACTCGCACCACGTACCATCGTTCCCGGTAGCAGAGTTGTATCAGCACCAACTACAACGCCAGCGTCTACATAGGTTGTCGTGGGGTCCACAATAGTAACACCTTCGCGCATCAGCGCCGTCAGAATGCGTTCGCGCATCACTGCCTCAGCCTGAGCCAACTGCACCCGGTCGTTGATGCCCCAAGCCTCCCGCCGATCAGCAACCTGGAATGCAACTGCTCCTCCGCGGCCTTGTTCGGCAACAGCTGTCTTTACCAAATCGGTTAAATAATATTCACCCTTTGCAGCATTTGGAACTATCTGCAAGACTCGTTCCCACAACCAATCAGCACGGAAACACATGACACCACTGTTTACTTCGGTGATCAGTTGTTGCTCAACCGTTGCATTTCGATCCTCGAT
>JBCDFA010000197.1:0-13993 GCA_039178835.1 Chloroflexota bacterium | reverse complement strand
CTCCTGGTTCAGTGACGGAATCTCGCGCCAGGTATACTTCTCCGACGGTGTAACAGGTACCTCACCGCGCTTGCCTGCCCGATGCCATACAAGCACCATCTGATGCCAGGCAAGCAGGTGGGCCAGTACATCCTTGACTGACCACTCGCCGATAGTACCACCTTCAACGATTTCTTCTGGCGATAATTTGGCAATTTCGGCTTGCAAAACTGTATAGCGTTGCTGGGCCTGTTCCAGCAGTTGTTCTTTGGAGTTTGGTCGTGGCATCGTGTATCCCTTTCCGTGCGTATGATGCATGCAGTATGCACCATGATTCCTGTCATCTTGTGTCAGGGATGAGGTCTCGATAGAATATATCTTTAGGGCGCGTGCTCGCCCTGTACAGCAGTGTGGACGGTCTCTGTCACCATTTCGATGAATAGCGCAACCTCTTGCTGATTAAATGATGGTGTACCTTGCTGATGTGTCAGGACTTGCACTACGACAGCGGGATATTCTGGCTGTTCAGATGCCCACAGCCCTCCGGTACGTTTTGAGCCCCAATTTCCGGTGACTGCATAACGCCATCCACGACATGCATTAAGAATGCTATTGATAGAGGCTCCTTCGTTTCTACTATGCCACGTGAGTGAGTCGAGAATAGCTTCGAGTTGCCAGATTCGGGGGATTGGAGCAAAAGTGGCTGTCAGTTCGGCTCCACATAATCGGTAGCCTAGCTCATAGCCAATGGCGATATCAAGCACAAACCAATAGCTTGACTCTTCAGTTAGGTCGAACGTTAGATGATTGTCTCTATGTGCTCTGGTGTTGAGGTTGATCTCAAATTGTGAATGGCGGTTGGCAGGGTTAACAGCTCTTTGATGATAACAAACAAACTCTAGCTGGCGTGCAGGACAGGGGAGGGCAGTATGGAAAAGTAACTCGGCTATTGTCTGTCGTTCAGCTATACTGAGCGGGTGAGTGACGACCGCCTGTACATCAAGGTCACTCACCCCTGGTTGATAATCGCCGTATGCCGCAGATCCAAAGAGATAGACACCAACTAACTGTGGTTGCAGATGTTGTTGCAATCGGTTTACAAGCTGTGTCAGATATACGACTACATCGTCTGGTAGTGTTTTTTGCCAATCATCTGCCTTGCTCATAGGAGTCTTTCACACAGTGGCAGTAGCTACGTCATAAAGCGGCTTCTTACCTCTGGTGTGGGAACCATACACGCCTCGCTCTTGCCGAATAGACGATAGCGATTCTTCGCAACGATATTGTAACCCATATCACGAATTGGCTTTGGAACGAGGATCAATGCATGGAGCTTTGACATCCATCCACTCAAATGTCGAGCAACTTTCAGAGCTGCTGTTGAGCGATCATATACCCGATCGTTCTCAATCAAAATAAAGGTATCGAACTCATTTGTGTTTAGATGGTGTTGCTGCAGCAACTGCTGACCGGTTGGTGATTGTAACGAGGCGAAATGGAAGTAGCCGTGTGGATCGTGACGAATGACAAGGTTAATCGTACTATTGCAGAAATTGCACACGCCATCAAAAAGAATAATGGCATCTGGTTTGCTAATAGTCATGTCTATTTCCTTTATACTCTGAAATGTTCTATATAGCTTCACTATTACATGGTACATGAGTAGCATCTTGAGGTCGTGATACATCTCAATCGCCATTACTCAGATTTGATAGGTCAGATTGCTATCTACAGGTTGATCAATGATCTGATAGATTGTGTCAAGGTTTGTTGACCAGCGTTGCCACAAGGCGTGCGCTATCCGTGTATCAGTGCCCTCTGTACAGTTCTCCTCTGCCCAACGCAACGCTACGCGTAAGTTGTAATAGTCCTGATTCAAATACCCTAACCAGTGATCCTGATGTGTGCTTTGTGAGAATGATTTCTGTTTGTCAGTCTCAATAAGGGTTAAAAAGTATACCGCATGACGTTGGCAGATTGTTGCAAAATCTGCTCTCTTACACAGGTATATGAAGGCAAATTCTCGAATGATTTCGAGCATGGTAAAGCGTGGTTGGTGCGCTGCTTCGGTAGTCTTTTGAATAAGGTTGTGATCAACTAACATCGCAAGACTGGGAAGAAGCTTATCGTGCAGATTTGTCGTTATTGCCTGTGCTGCTTCAAGAGTCCATCCCCCGACAAAGACTGCGAGGTGTTGTAACAAGGTTTGTTCTTCGTCAGGTAACAGATGATAGCTCCACAGTAAGGCATCATGCAGTGTGTGGTGGTGATTTGCGATGGCCTGATTGTGATTGGCAAGCATGGTAAATCGGTTGTCAAGGTGGGTAAGCAACGCGCTTGGTGACAATACTTTTATCCATGCTGCCGCCAGTTCAATTGCAAGTGGAATACCTTCCAGTCGATGGCAAATAGTTGAAATCGTTGCGATATCTTGCGCTGTCGGAATAAAAGTTGGATTGATGGCCTGAGCCCGTGCAACAAAGAGCGCTACTGCTGGAAAGGCATGGAGGGAGTTTGAACCCACACTGCAACGTTTACTTGGAAGGGGAAATGGTGTGACCGGAAACTGATATTCGCCATATATGCTAAGTGGGATGCGGCTTGTCACCAATATAGTCAGGTATGGACACATCGTCAGTAAATCAACTACATTGGGAGCAGCAGCACGCATATGCTCGAAGTTATCGAGAACAAGTAAGATTTGTTTTGTTTGTAAATATGCTGTGAGCTGTGCATAGCTTTGTTGTGGTTGATCGATATATAGGCCAAATGTATGTGCAATTGTTGGTATGACCTGATCTGAATGGCGCAACTGCGCTAATCTGACGAAATAGACCCCATCACGAAAACTGGAGCGAACACTAGTTGCACTGCGTATTGCAAGACGGGTTTTTCCGACTCCTGGTAACCCGGTCAGAGTCACTAGTCGGATCGTATCTTGTGTCAATTGCTTAGAGAGAGCTGTTATTTCTGTTTCGCGTCCGAAAAAGGGCGGCAACTCCGTTGGTAGTATTCCTGGTTGGATTGCTGACTTGGGGGGGGCGGTAACCTCACCACGTGCTGCTTGACTGAAAGAGATGTGTATATCGGGTGGAAGACTCAGCGCGTCAGCCAGACGCCGCACGGTTTCCAAATGGGGTTTCTGATGTATGCCACGTTCTAATGAGCTAATAGACCTTGCACTCACTCCGGCGCGTTCAGCCAACGTTTCCTGACTAAGGTTTGCTGCGATACGATAATCACGTAGTAAGTTTCCAAACGTGTACTTGTGTTCTGTGTCCATCCGATCTCCTTTCCCGGACAGTGGGTTGGATTACAGCAACCCTACTTTCCATTCTACTTGATGTTATGTGAGTACTCTAACTAATTCTCTATGAATCTTCTAAGAATATGTGAGGATTCTGTGAGGAAATGGCGTGGTGTCATATTAAAGTGTGGATTAGAGTAAAGGTATCGTCCCTTATATACATCAGTACAGCGACATCGGATAGTCGCAGGCGCAGTGATTCTGCCAATAAGGAGGCTTATTGATGAACTGTCTTCCGTCGTATTTCAAAGCAGTACTTCAAAAGACAGCAATGGGTCAGGGCTCTACTCTTGACCGTCGCCAGTTCTTTCGTGTGGGTGGAGCTGTAGCGGCCGGGGTAACGTTACAATCCCTTGGTATGTCTGTTTCAACCGCACACGCTCAGATGGTCCGTATTCCCGACGATCTTGAACCTATTCCGATTCCAGATACCGCACGCGGACCCGCGATTGATCCTGACAAGGGATATGTCGTGGAGGAACTCCGACCAAATCTCTACTGGGTAGGCGATGGTGCCTACATGATGATGTTTCTTACCACTGGGAAGGGAGTTGTCGTTGTCGATGCTCCACCAACATTGGGCGAACGAATCTTTCAGGCCATTGCTGAAGTAACGAACGAGCCGGTGACACATCTTGTCTATACCCATGCTCATGGTGATCATATCGGTGCAGCCAACCTCTTCCCCCGTGGAGTAGAAATTATTGCCCATGCGGAAACAGAGCGCTTACTCAAGCGTGAGACGGAATGTGCCGATTGTATTGATGATCGGCCTTTGCCCACCAAGACGTTTGAACGTCGCTACCTCTTGACTGTCGGACGCCAGAGACTCCTGTTGGATTATCGTGGTCCTAATCACCAACCCGGTAATATCTTCGTCTATGCGTTGCGTCAGAGGGTGCTAATGTTGGTTGATGTGATTTATCCCGGCTGGGTACCGTTTCAGAATTTGGCATTAGCACAGGATGTCCCTGGATTTCTCGATGCCTACGATCAGGCGCTAGCCTATCCGTTTGACTTTTTCATTGGCGGACATGTGACACGACCAGGCACCCGCCGCGATGTGGAAATCCAACGAGAATATATCCGCTCTATCGTGACGAACTGTCGCAATGCGCTTAATTCAGTTGATCGTCCGGCTTTTGTGGGAGAACTAGGCGAACAGATCGGGTTCGATAACCCATGGCAGTTGTTTGGTATCTACACTGATGCCATTGCCCAGGCCGCTACTGAGGCCACACTGGCGGAGTGGGGCGGTCGACTAGGAGGGGTTGAGGTGTTTACCTTCAGTCATTGTACCGCAATGCAGTATAGTTTGCGTATCGACTAGATAGTTTTTCAGGGGCCTGTGATCCTCTGCATAAGCCCTGACACGTATCCAACAGCGTAGGTCGTTGTGACTTTGTGGGCAATCGTATTCACATTGTGCGGCGGCCTGCTATTTATTTGTATCCCTTTTTCCCGCCTCCTCGACCTACATTGCTGTAATACATACCTATACGGATTTTAGATAATTCAATCAAATGTGTTCGCACAGATGTCTTATAAGAGGTGCTTCTAACAGGGCGTGTATCTTGTATTGGAAACGGTGTTCTGCAGTGTAGTGAAAAAGGTCATATGGAACGATGACTGATGGGCTGCTAGTAAAACAGAAGACTGACCATAACACTGTTAAAAAGCACCTGCACGACAAATATGAGGCCACCCATCAGGAGCACAGCTTTACCATTTTGCACCATAGTTTGAATGGAAATGGTAAGCCCTATTCCAGACATAGCGGTAATCAACGCATAATCACTGATCTTGCTGATGATGTGAATCTGTTCTGCTGGAAGCATATTAAATGTTGGTACGAATGAGAATAGAATAAAACCAACAATGAAAAGAGGTAGGGCACCTCTATCAATATTTGTTCTATCACCTTTTTTTGAGTCAGAGAAAGCCAAGATAAGCAGGAGCATCAGGGGGATTATCATCAATATTCTGGTCATTTTTATGAGTGTCGCACTTTGTCCGGCAGAGTCACTGATGGAGAAACCAGCTGCAACCACATGACCAACAGATTGCAATGTATTTCCAACTAAAATGCCTGCCTGTATATCAGAAAAGGCAAAGACAATGGTCGCCACAATTGGCACCAAAAACATACCAATTGTGCTAAGCAAATTGACCATGGCTACCGATAACCCAACTTCTTCTTCATTTGCACGAATGAGTGGTGCAGTAGCTGCAATGGCAGAACTGCCACATACACCATTTCCTATACCTAAAAGAAGTGCCATTTTTGAGTTAAATCTACCTAGTTTTGAAAGTAAAAGAGATGTCGAAATAGTAACCAGCAAGGCAAGAATGACTAATAGGATTGATCTCAATCCTAATTCGTTTAAAATGCGAAAATCAAGATTGACTCCCATCAATGCAATAGCGCACGAAAGGAGTTGTTTTTCACTAAACGTGATCCCCCTTGAAACTGTTTCCGGTAATTTGATGCTATTGCCAATAATTATTCCCACAATCAGGGCGAGTGTCACTGAACCAAGCGGGATATATGGTGACAGGGCTATTGCTATGGCACTAATCGCAATACACAAGCCTATTCCATAACTATACGATATCCAGGTTGGCGTCATAGGTATCCTTATTTGTTGGTCGCCTGACTACGGTTGATGTCTTTTGCAATGCTATGTGTATTGTGGCATGTCAGATACTCGCTGTGTGTGACGCGAAAGTTCACCTGCTACTCCACGGCCAAAAGTTGTGGACGATTAGTTCCACTTGACGCACTGTCACAGGATAGAATACCAATATAGTACATCTACATCAACTCTTTTTGATCCTGTAACGAAACCCATTCATTTACGATAATCATACTGCACCACATCAGCTTGTGTAGTGCAGCTATTCTTTTGTATCGTGAGAAGATGACAGATTCTGAGGGAGAATTGACTCACATTGGATGGTCGGTACCTGCCCAGGAACGACACTCAAACAAGGATACGTGTAAGCGCACCGGCGAGGAATTGTGCGGTGCTACAAGTATGATCGATTGTACTATCGTGAGCTAATTCGACCGAATTGAACGAGATGATACTTGTTGGCTGCGAATCAACACGGTTTGGTTGACATGACCGTACCGTAAGAGTTGTAGTCCCAATCGCACCATAATATGCCAAAGCGAACGAGCAGCCTGTCGAACAAACGAACAACGCGAGTCATACTGATTAATCAATCGATTATGGGCGGCTTCTTGTAGCAGTTCATGCTGTTTTACGCGGACGGCCTCGAAAGACATGGTGTAAAAATCCATGTTGCTCCCCTTAATATTGTTTCTAACATGGTCCTGGCTGCATAGGGAAGCATACCATAGCAAGGTTGTGAAGATCTCAATCTAAACAGGTATATTCTCTCCACCAAAGCGGGTAGGTCGAAGGTCGTATAGTACAGCATCCCGTGTGAACTAGGGGATTTCCCGTAGTTTTTGCAAATCAGCAATCATGGTCTGAATGAGGGGAAATTCGTCCAGATCCTGTTCGGCGTTCTGCCAGAATTCGCTCAGATTACGGTTGCCAGCACGCTCATACGCGAACGCCTGGGCTAGGACCTCAAGCCGGTCGATGGCTTTAACCAGACGGGCCTCAACACTACTCCCTTCGCTGTATTCCGACCATATCGCAACATATTCGTCCTGATAAGGAAACTGCTCAAGAAGATTGGTGAGGGCCTGCTGTTCAGCGGTGTGTTTGGTCGCTGCCCCAATAAACCGTTTTGCTGATGTGGGTAAGTCGGTGAGATGGACCTCTGCCAGATCATGGAGTAGGGCTATCTTCAGCAACTTAAGCTGGTCAAGATGTGGCATGGTTTCACCAATCAACAGTGCTAAGATAGCCACGCCAAAACTATGACCGGCAATACTCTCGGCGTTGGCAACCCCGCGTTGAAGCCAACCGCTACGTGGGAGGGATTTTAATGTCAGGAGGTGTTGGTAAAGTGTCAACAGGTGCTGACTGTGCTGTTCTGTCATATGAGCCTTTCCGAAAGCGAATAACGGCCATTGCATTATCGCACTGCCAGAAAACCCCGTCAAACAGTTGCCATCCTATAGCTATGTAGGAATGATATGGTATATAGACCTTTGTTGCATTGAGAAGGCATATGTTGTACTATAGATGAAGAGATTCTTTTTCATGACTTTTTGCGTCCAATAATACAAAAAAGAGGAAAGGGTCTGGGATGGTGTACTCACGTTGGCACTACTACGTGCGGTCAATTCCTACGTTGCTTTGTGGTATCAAAAATCCTGTGCGTACGATACGGACATTTCTGGGTTTAGAGAAGACCTTCCCTCTGCTTATCACGCTTCGTAATGGGTCCCAATTCTGGGTGCGTTCGCCCATGGACATCTGGATCATCAAAGAGACCTGTTTAGATCGTGACTATGAGGCGAATGGCACGCCTATTGAGAATGGGTGGAATATTATTGACATTGGCGCTGGCCTGGGTGACTTTGCCATCCATGCTGCGCGGCAAAACCCACGTGGGATGGTGTTTGCCTATGAGCCGTCCCCAGACTCATTTGCACTGCTACGAAAGAATATTCACCTGAACAACACCCGTAACGTGGTGGCTTTTCCACAAGCCGTCAATGGACACATGCAGGAATTGCAACTTGAGGTAGGCTCTGGTGTTCCGGTCATGTATAGCACGGTGTCGCACAACCACACACCTGACTCACAGGTGTTACAGGTGCATGCCACGACTCTGGATATGCTCTTTGTTGATTTGTGTCTTGAGTATTGTGATCTGCTCAAGGTCGATTGTGAGGGGGCCGAGTATGATATTTTCTTTCACACAAGTGAGGAGACGCTACGCCGGGTATCGCGTGTGGCTCTTGAATATCATAACGATATCACACCATACTCACACGTAGATCTCATCACTCTTTTGCAGAAACAGGGTTTTGGCGTACAACATATGCCGAATCCAGCGCATCGTGAAATTGGATATCTGTATGCTGAACGCATCGTAAGTTAGAGATGCATTATCTGCTCATGATCAGGCGGCGTAACCAGGCAAAAGGCTGAATCGACGATTTATTACGGGGTTGCTGCTCTTCTTCACTCGTATCTCTAGCCTCTTTGGTTTCTTTGCGAAGACGATATTGTTCTTCGACATGGCTGCGGGCATAATCTTGTAAAGCTTTTTCGTGACGTAACATGGTGTGCTCCAATCCGTAGTTGTGTCTCAGTACGGTTCAAGCATACACTGGAGGCGTACATTTACTATGAGGGGAACCCCGTATATACATCTTTCTATTCCCCTTATCTTTGAGCGTTCTGAGAAAGTAATCACCCTTAGAAATATACATGTGATGATATCTAGGCCTTTTTTCTCCTCTTCAATGCTATGAATACTATACAAAGGTATGTCATAATAATAGCTGCTCATAGCAAAACATATGTGAGCTGCTAGATTAATTTTCCCCATTACTCTGTTTTCTTTTGGTCCATCTAGAATTACATACTCAGATTGTCGTCATATGACACTTTAAAAATAACTAAATAGTTTATGTATATGTAATATTTAGTTTATTATAGGTTAATTATTGCCTGCTACAGTAAGTAGTGTCTATTCATGTGTGCCCAGAGCAAGTAATACATCTTCTGGCGTGACTGCATAGGTGAGATTAAACAAAACCTGTTGTTTGTACGTTAATCATATATTTTCGTGATGCAGTGATGCTATCTCCCGTGACATCAGTTTTGTCTGATGTCTCTTTTACTATGCTCTGGACATCGTGTTTTTTTAGCATGCTAGTGAGGGAAAAATGACTGAACAACAAAAGATTCCAGAACCAGACCAAAGTACGGAACAGTCGTCGAAAACAAATGATAGTAAAAGCCTATCACCTAAACTCCTGATCGGAGTAGCTTCGATAGTTGTCTTAGCTATCATCGGTGTCGCGATCTATGCCGCCTGGCCTCGCGGCCCTCAATGGACTGAGGGGGAAATTGCTACGATCCGCTCGTTATCAATTAGCGAACTGCCGCCACCGCCCGCCGATCCGTCCAATGCCGTTGCCGATGATCCGCTTGCCGTTGCATTTGGCGAAGATTTATTCTTTGATGAGTCACTCAGTGTTGATGGATCAGTCTCGTGTGCCACATGCCACGATCCAGAGCAAAGCTTCACCGATGGTTTAGCCTTTTCTCAAGGTGTTGGCGTAACCGGAAGAAGTGCGCCATCTGTCATCGGTACCGCCTACAGTGATTGGTTTTTCTGGGATGGCCGCACCGACAGTATGTGGTCACAGGCACTGGGCCCGCTCGAAAGTCCAGTTGAGCATGGTGGAGCGCGCACGTTTTATGTACGTTTGATCGACCAGAACTATCGTGCACAGTACGAGGAGATTTTTGGTGAACTACCAGACTTCTCCGATGAAGAGCGGTTCCCAGATAGTGCGGCACCGCTTGAAGATCCTGAGTCCAGCGGAGCATGGGAAGCGATGTCAGAAGAAGATCGCGACAGTGTCAATCGTGTATTCGCAAACATGGGCAAAGCTATCGCTGCGTATCAACGTCAGATCGAGTTTGCCCCATCACGTTTTGATCAGTATGCTGAAGCATTAGTGAATAACGATACTGCAGCTATGCGTGCTGCGTTAACACCAGAAGAAGAAGCAGGTCTACGTGTGTTCATCAGCAGTGATGGTAAATGTATGACATGTCATCTGGGGCCATTGATGACGGACAATCTCTTCTATAGTCTTGATGTTCCTGCTGTTGAAGGCTTGGAAGCTGATCGTGGCCGTGCAGTTGGTGTTCAGCAAGTGGCAGAGAATGAATTCAACTGTCTGGGCGAGTATAGCGATGCTGCGCCTGAAGATTGTCAACATCTGGAGGATCTTGATTTTGAGGACCCAGAATTGGAAAATGCGATGCGAACGGTCACTGTACGTAATGTTGCTGAGACGGCACCATACATGCATGCTGGTCAGTTGGAAACGTTGGAAGAAGTGATTGAACACTATAACGATTGGGAAGAACCAAACCGCGAAATTGATCTCACCGAAGAGCAAAAAGCACAACTAGTTGCATTCCTGCGTAGCTTAAGCAGTGAGGTGATTTTGCCCGGTGAGGGTGGCGAGACTGCTTCACGCTAACTATCTGTATGATGCTATCAAGCAACGTGTCTACATAGACACGTTGCTCTGTTTTTATTGTACTTTAGTGATTATGTGATTTATATGATCTGTTCAAAACGGATCGTGTAGATGGTAAGCAACCAGAAGAAGCTATTAGTTAACCATCTCGATACTTGCCAGGAGCAGAGCGGATACGAAAGCCCTTGTCAACCGCAAAGTTGTCGAAGCGAGCATAGACGGTTTTTGATGGAGACCAGGATGAATCGCTACCGCCGTGGAATGTGTTGAACATGAATCTATTGATGAGTGAATCTTGGGTATCAACACTACGAAACTGCACGTCGGTCAACTTTTCGATTAATATTCCATCCACATAAAGTAGTACTCGTCCGTTAGCTTCATTAGCAGGAGAGTTTACTTTCACATAAAGGGACACTGCGTGATATGTTCCTGTCTGAAAACGAAAACTGCTACCTTTATATGATGTGCCACAATTGTTCTCGCGTTCCTGCTTATACAGATATGGATAAGGCTCCCCTTCACCCGAAAACATCGTCCGTGCACTCCATCCACTGGGCTCTCCGCTGTTGCAGCCAGTCACAATGTTGGTGGGTCCTAAACCATGGAGTTTTCCACCACGAACAAACTCAAAATCTGACTCGAACATTACATCATAGTTGAGTGTATAAGAAAGGGCCGGTGGAAGGGCTCTGTTGAATGTGACGCGTTCAGATCCTCTGCTGTAAGGAGCATAACGTACACGAACACAGTTACTTCCATCAACACCACAGTTAGATCGCACCTCGGTATATTGGTTGTCGAACCAGGGTGTACCAGTTGGCGTTCCTGAACCTTCGAAGTTTTCTCCCCAGACGGTTTGTTGATAGCTTGGGGCGGATCGTGCAGGAGTGGCTGGGTGCATAACTGATGTCGCAATGAGAATAGTCGTGAGAACACAAATCACGCGGACAAAACATATAGACTTCATGTGCAGAAACCTCCTAATCTTGCTAGGAATAATTCTAAGAGAACTACTACCACAAGTCCTCTCATTACTCGGTATTTTAACAGAAAATAAATCTTAACTACGGTTTTGTGATTACATGTTCACAAAAAAGATGCATATAGTAAATATGCCAACAGACACAGGTAATGCTCTTGTGTCTGTTGGGCAAAGGACTGGATAGATTATGATGAAGTGATCACAAGTTGCGGTGCTGTTCCACCTGCACTTGAACTGAATGCCGCATCATTGCCACCTGCACTCGGTTCTCGAACAAGAATCCCTGTACGATGCATTATCTCCTCCACCATCAACCCTTTGTGTATTCCATCCAGTTGATATTGAATAGGTATCCATTGTCTCCCGTGAATTCGAGTCGCAGAGTTTGGTCGCCAGAACTCAGATCAACATTTGTGCTCACAGTCTGCCAACTTTGCCACCCCCCTGTATTATTGATAGTAACGCTGCCGAGTTTCTGGTCTCCATTCTTGATAGTGATCGTGCCGCCACTGGTATCACTTGCCACGCGGAATGTAACCTCATACGTACCATTGCTGCTCACATTGACCTGATAGTCGACATAATCGCCATTATTGATAAATCCGACGTTTTGTCCACCACCGTTGTCGCTTGTTGGTTCCTTCTGAGTCCCAGACTGTCCGTCAAAAGCTTCTGCTTCTAGCTTGCCGGGAATTGATTTTGTATGACCAGGTGTTCCATCGCTGTGTTTGAGTAAAACTACCCAATCGCTGTTTGCAGAACTTGGCGGATTACCAAGCTGGATAGAGGCACCACTAACGGTTCTTGCGTCGCCCTCGAACGCACCACTACGGGGGTTGAACCAGCGTAACGTGTAGGTGCCATTGGCAACATCCAGAGTGCCGCTGGGGCTGGCATCTGGCAGATAAACTGAGTATACCTCTCCATCCTGTGCCAACACCCGTCCGCCACCATTGACACTACTCTCACCAGATAAGAGACTGTCGTTGTTCGACATATTGCCAAGATCACGACTCAGGTTGTTCATAAAATACCCGATGGCGTGTCCTGTCTCGCGGTAGAGGCTATCGCGGTCACGAAAATCACGATGATTAAAGTCGTTGCCACATGTTTGGTAGCCACCATACCATTCTACACCCCATGACCCGACATGGAGCGGCCCCCACAGAACATCACGACGTTCATCGTCTCGCTCGTCAGGATCACATGGGTTTGCTTCTTGTGCCGAACCTTGTTCGTCGGAAGAAAAGATCCATTGTTTTCCAGCGTCCTTTGATCCCGAAAGATACTGCTCTGCGAATTCAATGGTTCTGCCTGGACTATGCTGCATAGCCAGACCATCAAGAGTCGGGTGTCCGTATAAGTCGTTGTATTTACTTGTGTTGTTAGAGATGGTATGAACAACGACTGGTGAGTTATATGGATCAACGGCTTTGATATAGTCCGCAAACAGTTTGACCTGTTCGATAGAACCAGGCTTCCCAATAGTGGCTGGATAGCCACGCTGACCATCATTGACTCCACCATACTCTTCACCAATATCCCATGTGATATTGTGGTGTCCAAATCGAGCAATCAACTCACGATAGTAGAGTTTTCGGGCTTTGGCGAAGCGGGTTCCTCCAATAGCATCGAATTCGTAGTACTCGAAGAACTGCTCGTTCTCGGTTTCAGTCGTGAGGATGTGGATATGCATCCCTTTTTGGCTCATATAGTCAAAGATAAGGTTCCACTGAGCCAGCTTTGAGACATCATAACGATACATGTTGTCTGTGTTGTCTTTGACACGTTCAGGCCAGGGCCATACGTTATTGCCATCGCCACCCTCAGTCAAGGTAATGACATAGATAGAGTTGTTTTTTGCGGTATCGACCAGATAATTAACGGCACCAATAATCCCCTTACCCTTACCGTTTTTCCATGTCGGTTGGCCTGATTCCCAATCTTGGACGTGATCGCTGTAATTGCGAAGATCACTCTCACCATTTGGAGTGCCATCAATATCAGTTATGCCAAGTAGTGTTTCAGGGCTGCCCTGCCCACCTTTGATAAAATATTCACCATTATCAAATTGCAGGTACTGCTTCCCAACATAGCGAAGCTTGCCTTTGGCATAGAAACCAGGGGCGTCTGGGTCGGGTGCATCTACATTAAAGGACCCGTCCGTGCCATTAGGGGCCACAGGATTGCCCACATTGTCATCCAATGCAATGGCTACCTCATTGCCCTGTCGAAAAGCTACGGTGTACGTATAATCGCCTTGGGTTGGTGGCACAAAGTGGGCGCGCCATACACTCCCGCTGGTGGCACTACTCTGTGCTGCATTGCCGTCGGCTGCAAAATACCCCGGTACATTCCAGGTTTCGCCACCCCCAGCAATCGTGACTGTCATACGATAGTTCATAAACGGGTTAGATGAATTGTCCTCTCTAACATCTGGCCCTTGGCACTCAATTGTGATAGGTTGATATGCCTTGGATGAACTGTCGACATTACAAGCTGGCGCAGCCTGAATGTTGTTCGTGGCTAGTCCGTATGTCATCGTAATCATGACAGCTAGGAT
>JBCDFA010000196.1:0-13999 GCA_039178835.1 Chloroflexota bacterium | reverse complement strand
GTGCTTTTGGATAAGAAAGTGTCTAAATAAGTACCTCTTTTTTACTTTTGGACATATATAGTACACTAGTAATCGCTCTTTACAACTCTTAGGCTTCCACGGAGACAACTGTGCATTTCAAAGAAATCCCGCCAGCACAAAACACACAAGAGGTACAAGCACGACACGAGGGCAACCGACAGGCATGGAACGAGGCGGCGCAAGAATACGCTGCAGACAATGAGCAACGTGTGCAGAATCTACAAGCAGGGAAAAGTAATCTGCACCCGATTGAGCGGCGCAATCTGGCCCGACTTGGCCCATTCAAAGACTGGTGCCAGCGAGCCATCCATCTGCAATGTGCCAGCGGCTACGATACCATGTCACTTGTGTTAGAAGGCGTCCATGAAGTTGTAGGAGTGGATATCAGCGATGGGCATATCGAGAATGCACGCCTAACGAGTGAGCGACTCGCCATGCCAGCAACCTGGTATCGATGTGACGTACTCGCGACTCCTGTTGAGTTAAACGGAACGGCAGATCTGGTGTACACAGGGCGAGGTGCCATCAACTGGCTGCACGACCTCGGTTCCTGGGCAAGCGTAGTGCAACGCTTACTCAAAACAGATGGCATTCTTCACCTGCTCGAAGACCATCCTGCATCATGGCTGTTTGATCAGGACAGCGAAACACTGGTTGCATCAAACCTTGATTACTTCAACCATGTAGAGTCGAATCAGGGCTGGCCTTCAAGCTATCTGGGCGATGAGGGAAGCTCACTTGGGCCAGCTGGTACTCCCGTAACTGAGCAAAGTACCAAGTATGAGTGCCTCTGGACTATTGCAAATGTTGTGCAGGCATTGATCAACGCAGGACTCACTATCGAATATCTCGGTGAACACCCTGAGCCATACTGGGATGCCTTCCCCCAACTCAGAAGCGACCTGAAAGCCAAAATCCCGATGACCTACAGCCTCATGGCGCAGAAAACAGCATAATGAATAACGTCCTGGAAACACCTCGTTGTCACTTAACTGCACCAGAGGCCGGTGATATCGAGCAGGTTGTGCGGTTGTACACCGATGCGAGAGTACGGGAGTTTCTCGGTGGTCCAGCGGATGCAGCTACCATCCGCACACAGTTTCGCAATATCATAGACGCCGGTACCACCAAAAACCTTTGGACCATCCGCTGCAAGGCTGATCGTGCTTTCATCGGTGGAGTGTCGCTCACTCCACATCACGATGGCACCGACACGGAAATTTCCTATCAATTACTCCCCGAATGGTGGGGGCAAGGCTACGCCCAAGAAGCCCTCCGGGCAGTGATCACCTACGCCCTGAAAGACTTGGCCCTGTCACATATAATCGCAGAAACACAAACTGCTAATTTAGCATCGTGTCGGTTGCTTGAGCGTGTTGGTATGCGCTTTGAACGACACGTCGAGCGCTTTGGTGCATTGCAATCTATCTATACAACAACGAATTGCAAACAAGTGTAGGTTAGTCACATGAAAGGTGTTACAATAGCACCGAAGTTGGACAGAATGAGCCAGAATTGACGTTGCTCAACCAGACTGAGCAGCCGACAATGTGACAAATGTGTATAGCAGATCAGGAGTTGTGAACCATGAGCACTGAGTGGAGCAAACCAGCCAAGTATATTGTGGGGGTAGCATTAGCTTTGCTGGTGATTGGTGCGCTCTACATCAGTCGCTCAGTCATTCCGCTATTGATCATCGCGGCTCTGCTTGCGTACATTATAAGCCCGATCATTCGATGGCTCCATACACAACTAAAAATGCCCCGGGGCGTAGCTGTGCTGTTGACCTATCTGGGTGTTATCGTCACTGTTCCCGTTGTGATCGGTC
Source organism: Chloroflexota bacterium (assembly GCA_039178835.1). Taxonomy (GTDB): domain Bacteria; phylum Chloroflexota; class Chloroflexia; order Chloroflexales; family Roseiflexaceae; genus AL-N1. Next base: position 12,150 of record JBCDFA010000196.1, on the reverse strand, counting down.
TGCTGATACCATCGATTGTCAATGCAGTCAACAATGTACTGACTATTGATTATCAACAACTTGTGGTACGTAGCATCAACTGGACGCGGGATGTCCTTCTGTCTATTGAGGCTATAGAGATACCGTTTGCACCACTTGATAATTCGATTGATGAAACCATTGGAACATTTCTCCTTGCGCTCGATGAAACCGAAGTTGCCGATGCAGTAGCACTCCCAACACTCGACAACATCTTTCCCATGCTGGGTTCAGCCGTCACTGCCACCTTTGGCGTCGCCGTCGATCTCATCGGTTCGGCCCTGGCTTTACTGATCGTCCTGATTTTTATCCTGCTGGCCTCCATCTATATGAGCCTCAGCGCCCACACGTATGTCGACGGGATATTGAAAATTGTCCCGGAGCCATTTCGTCCAGAGATAGCCACGCTGTTTGCACGTATCGGCACCATGTGGAACGCCTTTTTCCGTGGTCAACTCACATTGATGATCACCATCGGTATTATTGTGTGGATCGGTCTGGAAATCCTGGGTATACCAGGTGCTTTTGGGCTAGCCATTGTGGCCGGTCTGCTTGAAGTCGTTCCCAATCTTGGCCCGGTCCTGGCGACCATCCCCGCCGTACTGGTTGCACTGATTCAGGGATCGACGGTATTCGATCTGAACCACGGCATTATTGCGCTGATCGTCATCGGCTTCTATGTTCTGGTCCAACAGCTCGAAAATGCCATCATCGTACCACGCATTCTCGGCGAGGCCGTCGATCTCCCACCGTTGGTTGTGATGAGCGGCGTGCTCATTTTTGCATCCTTTGGGGGTATTCTGGGCGCCTTACTGGCTGCCCCCATTATTGCGTCAGCCATTGAGATCATTCGCTACGCGTACCGCAAAATCCTGGGTGAGCCACCCTTCCCCGAACCAGGCGAAAAACCCCAACCAGAGCGTGGTTCACAACAAAATCCCCTGTCAGTACTCATAGAGCGCATTCGTGCCATGCTCTCACAGGGAAGCCAACCACCACAGCCTGAACAGAGGCGACCACCACAAACGAAGCAAAGTTCTGACAAATAACCGCACATACCAATCTAGAAATAAAAACATATTTTCGTATTCTGGTATACTGTGTGCTTAGATGTGGTTCAATCAAGTATGTGTCACTGGTCACACACAACCCGTGGCCATAGAGATGGAATCTATGAATGAGCACATATTCACCGACCGCAATTTTCCCGACCATCTGCGTTGCCAGTATATGTCGTTTCTCCGCGCTCACTGGTGGTGGTTCTTTCAAGGGGAGCAACGGCTACGAACAACGATGTGGCCAGCCGATATCGAGCCGACACATGTCGTACTGGAGGAAGCTGGCATTCTAATCAGCTATGCTACCGTAGTTAACAAAATGGTGGAGCACGCGGATACTAGCTTTCGTACTGCTGGAGTCAGCGCCGTTTTCACGTATCCGGCGTGGCGCAAACATGGCTATGGGCAGCGCTTGATGAATCTGGTCACTGAGTATATTCGCGCCAACAATTACGACATTGCCATGCTCTTCTATGAGCCGAAGATCACGGGGCTCTACCACAGGTCTGGCTGGCTGGCCATGCAATCGCCAACGCTCAGTGGCGACCCAACGAACCCCAGCAGTTCAGCAGACGATGACTACCCCGAAACACGGATGATGCTGTTTGTCTCTGAGCACGGCCAGGCCCATCAGTCGGCATTCGACCACACGCCCGTCTACATTGGAAAGCACAGTTGGTAAGCGATCACACAAGCAGGGTCAAGCGATACGACGATGGGGCAGACAAAACGCTTATTGTAGAAGGGTAATGAGTAATCGTATGACTACCTCTAAATCTGTACCGCAAGAAAGAGATGGTATGGAGACGACACCGCCCCATCGCATATCGACACTGGATTTGACTGGACAACAGCTGACTGATCTTCCCGACAGCATTGGTGCGATGGCGAAGCTCCGTGAGCTGTGGCTGGATCAGAACCAACTCACTGCGCTCCCCAACAGCATTGGCCAACTCACACATCTCGAAACCCTGAGCGCGTACCACAATCAGCTAACGACACTGCCCAATGCAGTATGGCAATTGACACAACTACGCGTGCTGAACATATCGGTGAATCGCTTCTCGATGCTGCCCGATAAGATCGGTAGCCTGACCAACCTGGACATGCTCGATCTCGGTCACAATCAGATCGCAGAGCTTCCCGAGACGATTGGCAACCTCGGCAACATGACCGGGTTCCTCTATCTGAGCGACAACCAACTAACGAGAGTCCCCGACTCGCTGGGCAATCTGAGCAAACTCGCCTATCTCAACATCAGCGAAAACCAATTGACCAGTCTCCCCACAGCCATTGGCAGTCTGGCCAGCCTTGTCGAGTTGCGGCTGTACCACAATCAGTTGAGCACATTCCCCGACTCATTGGGCAACCTAAGCCATTTGCGGGAACTGCACGTGCATCACAATCGGCTCACAGCATTACCGGAACACATCGGCCATCTAGGACAACTCAGGAAGCTTATTTTAACCAATAACAGCCTGACTGAACTACCTGAATCGATTGGTAATCTACGCAAACTCACGGAGTTAGACTGCCGAAACAACCGTTTAACCAGGCTCCCTGAAGCGCTGGGCAACCTGAACCAACTTGTCTACCTTGACCTGCGGGCCAATCAACTAACGACACTGCCCGAGAGCCTACAACACCTCACACAGTTGGAGAAGCTCGATCTGCGCTGGAACAAAGCGCTGCAACTGCCCGAATGGCTGCCACAACTTGAACAGCGGGGATGTCTCGTGTATGTGTGATTATCGCTTGCGTTGCTGCCGCCACCAACTCAGGCCAAAGGCTAGTGCCACGCTCAGATGAATGCACATACTCAGAAGCCCTGGATCAGGATGGCCGGGGCGACCTGTCCAACGTCGCGGGCCGTGGACCCGTAGTGGCCGGACCGATGGTGTGGCATCCGTGGAACCAAAGATACCACTTTGCAAATAGTTCCAGAACCAGTGATAACCAATCGGCATCCAAATCGTGCCACTCCGTAGTCGGATGGCTGTCAGCGCTAGTCCCAATGCCGATTGACCCACAAAGGACAACCAGGTCCATTTATGAGCTAAAGCAAAGAGGACAATCATAAAGGCGGCTGCCGAGGTGGTACCCCAGGCTTGGCGTAGCGTATCAAACCCATACCCACGAAAGACCAGCTCTTCATTCCAGGCGACCGCTAGATGCCCTAATCCATTGATTGCTACACTTTCGCACACTGACTTGAGAGAAGTCTCCTCCCACCCCCACACTGGCAACGAACCCCAATCTGTAGCTTTGAGAACACCCACATATGTCAGCAGTGCCCCTGACCCAAAACCTATGCCCTGGAGCAGCCTATCCATATCTTGGCGGGTAGGCACGTAGCTTTGCTCCAACTGCTCTTGAGGGAGGTACCGCAGAAATAGATAGGTCACTGTTGTGGCAAAAGGGGCAGTTGTTAGATGAATACTTACCAATTCATATGGATTGGTTTTGTCATGCGAGCGTATTATTGCTTCTAAAGTCAAAGCCTCTAAAACAAGATACAATACTGCCCGACTACCTGGCGAACGGCGGAGATGTCCTACCATTTGGGTGATTCGGTCAGGGTGATGTTTGGGTTGGTGCATCATACTTGTTTCACCTATCGTTTGCGCCGTTGCTGCCGCCACCAACTGAGGCCAAAGGCTAGTGCCACGCCCAGATGAATGCACATGCTCAGGAGCCCTGGATCGGGATGGCCGGGGCGGCCTGTCCAGCGATGTGGGCCATGCACCTGGAGTGGGCGGACCGATGGTGCGAGGTCTTCCGCCCCAAACACACCCGTCTGGATATAGTTCCAGAACCAATGATACCCCACCGACATCCAGATTGTACCCGTTCGCAACCGCATGGCTGTCAGCGCTAATCCCGTCGTTGAATTCGTCACAAAGGACAACCATGTCCACCTGTGTATAAGTGCGAAGAGCGTACTCATACACACGGCTGCCGAGCCTGTGCCATACGCCTGGCGTAGCATATCGAACCCATACCCCCGAAAGACCAACTCTTCATTGCAGGCGACTGCCAGATCACCCAATCCATTCACTACTAGGCTTTCACCGACTGCTGCAGGCGAGGTTTCTTCCCACCCCCATCCTGAAAGCTCCCCCCAACCTTTGGCTTTGAGCATAGCCATATAGGTTAGAAACGCTACCGTACCTAACCCCATCCCCTGGAGCAACTTGTAGATATCCTGGCGGGTCGGTACATATGGCTGCTGCATATGCTCATCAGGAGTAAAACGGACCAGAATATGCGTGAGGGCAATAGTGAATGGCAACCCAGAAAAGTGTACTTTTGCTCCCCGGTAAGAGGTAGTCTGTTTAATCGAACGCGATATAACATACATATACACCATAACGGTCATTATGTACATGAGACCACGTGTTTCTGGCGAACGGCGAAGATGTCCCACCATTTGGGTGATTCGGTCAGGGTGATTTTGGGGCTGATGTGAAGGTGTGTGCATAATGGTAATTTCCTAAATATATAGTGGCTTTATCCTTGGATAGGTCAGGAACACAAGTAAATACGACGCGTGTCCCCTTACCCTGTTCCTGACAGAAGGTCAGTTCTCCATCTACAGCGCGTGCACTCTCATACATATTACGAATCCCCCAGTGTCCTGTTTTAGGTGCAATAACCTTCCCTGCACACCCATTGTCGTGAATGATCACTTGAACAGATTCATTGTCAGTATCGGGATAACGTAGATATACAGCAATCTCAGAGGCATCGGCATGCTTGATCGCATTGGTGATCGCCTCTCTGGTAATACGTACTATCTCACGTTGTATGCGTGATTCGATAGGATACGGAGTGTTTTCAACATGTAGGCGACAGCTTCCTCGCCAGGTTGCCTGATATTTATCAACTTGCATCCGTAGCACGGCAGCCAATCCAAGAGGATCATCAATGCCTGTAGGGTAGAGTTGCTCACAGATCAAGCGCAGCGTCTCACTGATCGTATGTTCACTCTCCAAAATAAGCTCCAGTTCACGTCGCAATGTTGGGTTAGTAATATGCTTAATCACTCTATGCAACGCCTCGATATTGAGGCGTACATTTACATTAATAATCTCATCATGTAATTCCCGTGCAATGGCCGAAGCCGTCTCGTCCTGCACCTGTTGAAGATGCTGATAGAGCTGACGAATAACGGCTTCAGCTTCACACTGTTGTGCATAGGCAAAGCTATTCGAAAGTGCCAGGGCAGACGCTTCTAAAAAGCGTCGTAACTCAGTTATGTCTTCATCACGATAGGGATCAAGATCATCACGCATACCAAGCAATAGCACACCTAAGAGATAACCCTGTGGATGACGAATTGGGCACCAAAGGGCAACATGCGGCTGTTGTAGGGCCTGTTCCTCGACCAAACTAAGCGCAGATTGCTCAAAATGGGCAAAGACTTCACGTGTTTCATTCACGATTGGTAGGTGACAGAGTCTTTCTGTAAGCACCCCAGCTTCAATGTTGACAGGAAGCTGGGGCAATTGTTGTTGTACTACACGGTGTAGCTCACTCGACTCATAGATATCACCTAGGTAAAATGCCAGTGCTGGTTCATCAAAAGTGTTACTTACACCTTCACAGATAGTGTTTACAAGCTTTGAGGTATCAAGTGTAGTGGTTAGCTGTGTTGTAGCTGCCTGCAATGCTTTATATGGCTGTCGATAGTTCAAACTAATAGATAACACACGCCAGAGAAGGAGATGAATAGGATGGTATATAAGCACAAGACAGGTCGATATCCAGAGAAAAAGGACCAAACTTTCTAACGAAATGAGTCTTTCAATAAGGAGAAATAGACCTGCCAATACTGTAATCGTAGCAACATGCACGCTCAATCGCATCATCATACGATCCACATGATAGAGGTTTGGGGCTACTCCTCCAACCAAATAGGCCAATGGTATCAATCCTGCAATCAAATCAATCCAGTGCGATCCAACGAAGGCTGTACCCAAAATAGTATTTGGTATAACCAAGAGCGGTATCCAAAGTGTTACGACTAGAAAACAAGCTCCCGCGATAAGACGTATCTGTCGTCGGGTATGAGCAATTCTGGTATGACGATATGTATACCAGAGCAACAGACCTGCTCCTATAAAACCTAAAAACCAAGCAATTGGTACAATTACACTAAATGATGAAACCACAGTAACGAGAGAAGGTTGATATAGCATAACCAACAGTAGCAAAACACCATTGAGCGAAAGTATCGTTCCGATAAGAATGTATCTGGCTATGTTTATCCGTTGTGTGTTGGTCAACCGCACCGGAAACTGTGTATGAATATACACAACCAGCGGCACTAGTGTGGTTATCATAAACCACTGGAGTGTCATTCTAACGGGGAAAGAGGCATATCGAGCAACAAAATAACATCCCAATGTCCCTGCAAGTAGCAACCAGAACCAGGCTACTATTGGTAAACCACCAGCTTCATGGCGACGCACCACTCCCAACATATAGCCGGTAAACCAGCATAGCAATGCAAGTAGAATATTGGTTATCTTCGACAGTTGGAAGGAGAAGCTAGGGTCCTCATATGCCATATGGAAATTATGAGGAATGCCATCTCGTTCGATAGTGATTGGGATTGGTTCATATCTTGGCCCCAGGAGTGAGAAGATATACCACTGCAAATCTACCTCTTCCAGAGGATATCCATATAAATGGGTTATTCGATCACCAAGCTGTAGGCCGGCATTTGCTGCAGCACTCCCTGGTTCTATCTGTACGATTGTTGCATTGGAGGAACTACTACCAAATCCAAGATAAGGAATTGGCCAGAACAACAGATTAGCAGTCAGAATACTGATAAGTGTGATTGCAGCCAACAGATGCGTACACCACATGTAGATAGTTTGTGTCGACCTCCGAAACAATACCATGCTCTATACATACCTCATTAAAGTTTGGTCTCAATGCTTACTGCCAAATGTTTGTTCAAACATCTGTAGGAGGCCTTGTTGGAGATCGACTGGCAGGTGTTTGACAAGTTCTTGCACATGGGCGTGGTAATTAGCATATACATATGACCAAAATGTCTCAGGAGTATGGCTGGTTGTCTTAGAGATACCGGTTGGATGTGCCATTCGTAATGCCTCTGAAAGAGTAAGGGTTGCATTGTTTTGTTCTGATGAGTCCAACAGATCATCACTGTACTGTAAAAGCATGCCATAGATATTGCCAACAACTGTAAGTGTATTAACCAGTTGCATGTCATCTGTCAGCAACATAGCGGTTCCACCAAAAGCGAGAGCAAAGGCTGCACCTGCTTTAGCCTGTACTATCTGCTCATAATACTCAAGAGAATCACCCTGATACGCAGCTTTACTGGCAGTCAGATCACGCTGCTGACCACTCGCCACCTGCAACATCATATCCGACCATAAACGCCGTAATCGTAGAATACGTATAACCGGAATCTGCTCAGGGGATAGTTCATCAAGTATACTGTCAGCCAAAACATAATAACTAAATACCAGATTGTATTGTGCATTGGGTTGGTTGGCGGTTGGCAATGGATCTTCGGTTGGATCACCATCTTGTAGATGATCCAACCGAATGAGATAGGCATACATAATCAGCCAGGCAGCCACAAAAGGCTCAATCATTGTATTATTCCCACCTAAAAGTTGCCGTAAAGTAGGAATAACCAGTGACCAATGCGACTGTTTTGTTGCCCTCATCTGATCATATGTTGTCATCTGATCAAAGGCATATTTTAACTCAGGAAGAACCCCAATGTTTTGAAGACGCTGGCTGATATACCTAGTTAACATATGCCTTCCTTATACTAATTCCATCCACGCACTCCACCAAAAGGTGAGTCAGGTATTGTTACCAAAAATGTAGTTGCCAGGGTAGTAAGACTGGGTAGGTTACACAACTTTTCTCTTAAAGACGAACTCTCTTGAGTGACTGATTGTTCGACATCACTCTGCTCTGACTGACCCTGATCTACACAGACGATCTCTTCTGGAACATTCCGTAATTCTTGCATACCGTTCTCCTTGTACTTTAATTTAACTTTATCGTAACAGGTATTATATGTTTCTAGCACTTAGTCGTCTATATGTGAAAACACATAGGTTGTATGTGAAAACACATAGCGCTTTAGGCGTATGGTAGCCCAACTTCTATTGACTATAATAGATCTGCCGGTACCACTCAACCAGTTGTGTACGTTCTCGACAGCCGGTTTTCCGGCGCAGAGTCGTAATGTAGTTCTGTGCACTACGCGGATCAATACTTAGTTCTTCAGCAATTGCGCTGGTACCCAATCCACTAGATAGGAGTTGCAATACTTTTAGCTCTTGTGGTGCGAGGGCATATTGTCTGTGTAATGCATCAGTACGTAACAAATGTTCTTCTACAGTAGGAGAAAGATATGGTTGTCTGGCATATGCCGCACAAACTGCATCGATCAACTGCATCGATAATTCTTCCTTAATAACATAACCATACACGCCCATTTGCAGCAACTCTGGGGCCAGGTCGATACTCGAAGAGAAGACTACGATAGCCAGATCTGGGTACTCACGTCGTATCCGTGTGACCAGTGTTAATGGTGCGCCACCCATGCCACAGATATCCAAAACAAGGACATCCGAGTGCACAGTTTCCAGTAGAGTGAGCACTTCAATAAAGTTTGCCGCAATCCCAGTTACAGTTATGTAGGGGGAAGAGTTAAGTGTAGCTTCTAAACCATCACAAACCACAGGGTGATCATCAGCAATAATGACTCTTATATCTGGAATAGACATAAAATACACCTCCTCACTAAATGCTCTTACGCAGATTATATTATAAACAGTATTATTTGCCACACACTTTAACTTATTACAAATTGTAGTAAAATAAATATCCTACCATACCTAAAATTATGTGTTTTGACATATTTGGATATGGAAAGGGGGATGCTAAGGTAGTATTGAGCAGAGAGGAGAACAGCATACATCACACAAAAATTCCCACTCTGTCAAGGTATTTAGTTTATGTTGTATAGAAAGGAGTATTTATACGAGATACTACCAGTGTATTCACTTATTAATTTACTTCGCTAATGAACATGTCCGCCAAAGTGATTAAAACCAACAATAGGAGTAACGTTAAAGAATTTTGCTAATTGTAAAAAGTGTAAGTTCAAAATATGGAGAATAGCGTAAATATGAAACTACAACGCATAATAAAAACCTTCGTAGCCATCGTTTTAACCATCGGAACCATCTTAGCTAGTGCACCTGCAGCCTACGCAGCCACACCGGTCCCATCCACACCTTCATCAGAAGAGGAGCGTCAACTGGCAGAACTCCAGCAAGCAGGCGAACAACGCTACCAAGCAATCCAGCGCATGGAGCAATACTTGCGTGTTCATCCTGATGGAACGTTCTATCTGACGGCTCAACGTGGAGCACACATTGGCGTTGAGGAAGCCTTGTTCCAAGAACTCCAGCAAGGCATGGAAGCTGTTAATGACCATATTCGCGCTGGTGATATTCAAGCCACTGAAGTCCAAACCCGCACACCCCGATCAGCCATTGTGACTGACGAGACGAAGGATGCAGCTGTTCAGGGATGTGTCGGAAGTAATAGTGTCACTCCTTTCTGGTGGGGTATACGTATTTTTATTGACTCCTGTAATGCCGATCAAATAGCAATTGCAATAGCCGCTGGTGCATCAGCAGCTGGTCTATGTACAGCAGCACCTTTTCCACCTAGCCAAGTAGCATGTGCGGTTATCGCTGCTGCACTCATCATTCGCGGTGGACAGTTTGCTATAGCTGCTACATCAGGAACTGGCGTGCAAATAGACTACAATTTTGCATTAGGCATTACATCCATTCAACCACAATAAATATGGGTAGAATATCGTTATTTTCTCTCGTTACTAGGACTTGGCATATTCACAAAAACCTGATATGCTCAAAGCTATTCAATGTAATATAAACCTTCATACATAAAACACTATTAACTTACTAAATGAGGTAAGCTTCAAAAAAAACAAACTGTATGATAAGTTTTATATTCACTTAATTTTAGTAACAGTAAGGAGAAAACAATGACAATTACGGTTTATCGCTCATTAGCAATTTGCATGTTGTTGACTGGAATAGTCGTTCTTGGCATAGCTACAGCCAATGTAGTAGAGGGAAATAGTCGCTTCATCATGGGGTTTATGGGATTGCAGGGACTGATCATAGCACTCATTTTGTGGCGAAACAGTCTGGGTAAGGAACAACAAATGCCGTTCGCTATCCGAGGTATAGTAGCTATTGTTGTTGCAATCATTGTTTCTATATCAGTAGGGTATTTTGTAACATAATGCAATTATGAAGAAGAGTACATATATGATTATCCAAAATACGTAACTCATATTTATCTTAAAACATATCCACTGAATTACTAAAAGTAATGAAATGATTTGATTTGCCCTTTTGTGTACAAACAGAAGGGCAAGTTGTATTGTAGAGAAAACGACATGTTACAATAGATATACTGAGGATAGTGCTATATGTTCAAAAACTTCTTTTCCAAACTATATCAGGTAACTGATGTATCTGAGCAACGGTGGGTAGCCAGTCGCACCATCTTGATAGTCAACCTGTTGGTCATGGTGATGTGGTTGCCTTCATTTCCAGAACAGAACAGCAATACAGGGGGCATAGAATGGGTCATATTCGGTAATGCACTCCTGCTCATTGCCAGACTCCTCTCGCGAGAACGTCAACCACTTATAGGCCATCTTTCTGTTGCAGGGATACTTGCTATGTGTATGGGTATGTTACTTGCATTTGGCAATCTCATCCTATCGTTCAGTTAGATTCTGTACAATGACACATGTAGAAGGAGCACAACAATGAAAACACCCACTCGTGAAATGCTTTGGGGGCTTTTCTTGGTTTTTAGTGCCGTGCCAATTAGCCTGATAATGCCACTGGTCGGCATTGTCGGTGGTGTCGCCCTGATCATCACCAGCATCATGCTACGCGCCAAATCAACCGAGGCCATACAACACCTGTTTTTGCACTATGTCACTATCGCGGGTATGGTAGGGATAATTACTGGCCTCACGCTAATGCTCGTTGGTCTCAATATCACGAATACTTCAGTGCCCACCTAGCCAAAATCCAACTACAAATATGGTATTATAGCCATATGGTGACAAACAGCTTTGACAGTCTGCATAAGAAGGAGGAAGGTATGATCGGGAACTATTTCAGAAAGATCTACGAAGTACGCAGCGAGTTTGATGAACGTTTTGACCCGAGAAGGCTGTTTTATTCTGTTTTTACAGGCTTTTTCGCAATCTTGTTATTTAGCAATATTACAACTGAAGCTGGTCTGGTTATAATGGTGGGATCAGTGTTGTTGGTCCTTAGTGGTATTACGTTCGTCATCGCTTTTAGCCTCCCCCGCAAGCGCCAACCGCTTATTGGCAACCTAACTATTACAGGGTTTGTGCTGCTGCTGGTCGGGGGAATTATCGGTATTATGCCCAGGCTTTTAACAATGTTTGGTTGATTAGGTGGTTTTATTGCGATCCTTCACTCGCTGACTGAGCTTATCGAAGGCAGCGGACTACGGGGTCCAACGCCTCCACACCTCTCCGCACCACTGCTCTGCGCTTTTGTGAATCTGTGTTCTTGTTTTTCGCTCTCTCCTCTTTGTGGGGTGGGCCGCCACCCCACGCCCCCAGTCCAGGCGCTGCGCCCTGGCAACCCACACATTGTGTGGGAGGTAGGAGTAGTGAATGGGGTGGATGCCTCGCTGTGAAAACCACGCACGGAGGCTTGGATCAGTGCTAGTTCATTCGTTATGTGTGTGACAGGTTGCTCTACACTCCAACGTTTCAGCGCTACTGATGTGGTGGACGCCTCGTAGCCACTCAGAGTGCAGTTTGGCCCCATTTGGTTTATCAACCGGTATGAACGAAGAGAAGATCAGTGCATAGTTGAACGACGGGCATCGCTTGCGGGTGGTCTGGCGGGTGCAACGCTGCCAGCGGGGCTCAAAGGGGCGGGCCCCTTTGGCTGGGTGTAGGGCGCAG
>JBCDFA010000195.1:0-14044 GCA_039178835.1 Chloroflexota bacterium | reverse complement strand
TGCGTGAAATTGGTGAGGTTTCACTATTGACGGCTGCTGATGAAGTCGCTTTGGCTCAGGACATTGCGCGCGGTGTTGCTGCTCAGAAGCTTCTGGAAGAGCAACACCACAATATAGGAAGTGAGCGGTTTGCCCTGAATCGAGAGCTTGTGCGAAGTGATGAAGCACGACGTAAACTTATTCAAGCCAATCTACGACTTGTCGTAAGCATCGCTAAAAAATATATCGGAAGCCCACTGTCATTTATGGATCTGGTGCAAGAGGGCAATATTGGTTTGATGCGCGCCGTTGAAAAGTTTGACTACCGTAGAGGGCATCGTTTTTCCACCTATGCCACATGGTGGATACGGCAGGCCATTACTCGTGCCATCGCTGAACAGAGCCGCCTCATTCGGTTACCAGTTCATCTCAGCGAGTCGATTGGCCAACTGCGTCGTGCTGCGCGTCAATTAGAGCAATCGCTGGGACGTGAACCATCAGTCGAAGAGCTTGCTGAAAAGTTAGACATAACGGTGCGAAAGGTGCGGCGCCTCCTCGAAGCATCAACACAGCCAATTTCTTTGGAACAGCCACTCGGTAATGATGGCGAAGGGTTTATTGGTGAACTACTTGCTGATGATGAAACGGATGCACCAGTCGAAATTGCGGCACAACGTCTCCTTCAGCAAGAACTCCAGCATGCTCTGATGGCTCTTCCAGAACGTGAACGTAAGATTCTCCAGTTGCGATATGGCTTGGTCGATGGTCGTCGTCATACACTTGAAGAAGTTGGTTCAGCCTTTGGCATCACCCGTGAACGTACACGCCAGATTGAAGCAGAAGCACTGCGACATCTGCGTTCTCCACACTTGGGTGGCCGTCTTCAGGGATACCTTGAATAATACGATTGTGCTTGTTCCTTATTCTGTATTGAGAGCGACCATAGAAATCTATGGTCGCTTTATTATTTCCTCAACCAATACATTGACAGCCCGACAAGATACCCCGTATAATGCGTCGTCGTTCTGGACTTGAGCATACCACGCCCACACCGGAGGCACAAGCGCATGCAGCTTGGTCAATCAGCTACAGATGTATCGTTGCCGACTAAACTTCCACGATGGCTAACGATAGGGGTCATGACTATTTTTCTGGGGGTAGCTTTTTTTGTTACTGATGACATGGTCATGTGGTCAGTATCAATCGCGCCTCAGTCGTTTGGCTTGTGGTTGACGATTTCCGCGATGATGCTTCTTCCTGGCCTAGCCTTGCTACGATTGTGTTGGTTTAACTCGCTCACATTTTCAGAACGATGGCCGCTCGCACTAGGTGTGAGTTGTGTTCTACCGCCGCTGCTGTTGTTATTGAGTGAATTGGTCGGGATACGTTGGAATAGCTGGTTAGGTTGGGGTTATCTGGCTATCGCGCTCAGCATTGTGGTATGGCCGCTTCACCAACCTGCTACGTGGCACGCTCGTATCGCTGCCTTACAGCCTACCCGAACCGATGTAGTGCTCCTGCTCATGTTTGGTATCGCGCTGATGGTACAGAGTTACAACGCACGTAATCTTGTTGTTGGATCCTTCGGCGACTCATACCACCATACGATGATTGCCCAATTGCTGGTTGATAATGGTGGATTATTTTCGTCATGGCAGCCATATGCACCCCTTACTACCTTTACCTATCATTATGGTTACCATAGCAATGTTGCGTGGTTACACTGGCTGACCGATATCCCGGTTCCGCAAAGCATTATCATTGTCGGGCAGGTGCAAAACGCCCTGACCGTACCACTCATCTATCTGCTCACCCGTCGTTTGACCGGGAACGAACGTGCAGCGCTATGGGCGGCATTACTCGCTGGTTTTATCAGTCTGATGCCCGCCTACTATGTGAACTGGGGCCGCTACACCCAACTCATTGGTCACACCGTCTTGATTGCTACCGTCGTTACCTGGATGGCGCTCTTGCATGCCACACTTGAGCGACCAATGCGACGTATGGCAGTGGCAGGGCTGTCTGTATTAGCCATCATCATGACGAGCGGCATGGCGTTAACACACTATCGTGTCACGGTGTTCGCGGCTTGTTTTGTGGGTGCATATGGTTTCTATCTGCTCTTGACCAACGTGCGTTCCTGGTCTTCGTTATGGCGAATGGTGAGTATAAGTGTTGTGGTAAATGTCGCCACTCTCGTCACCATTCTCCCATGGGTTATTCGCTGGCGCGAGGGCCGGATGTTGCAAGTTGGCGCTGCACTGGCATCAACCAATGTTGGTACAGGTGAATTTAACAATCTTCCAGCACTACGAGATGTGCTGTCATTGTATGCGAGCCCATTTCTCCTTGCTTGTGCTGCACTGGGGATTGGTGTGTTGCTCTGGCAACGGTGTGGCCGAGGTTTGGTACTTGTTGGCTGGTCGGCATTGGTTTGGGTGGCGGCCAATCCTTACCTGATCGGCTTTAATGGTGCGGGTATTATCTCAAATTTTGCGGTTATCATTGCCATCTATTTAGTGCTAACTCCGCTGTCTGGTGTAGCGATAGATGCTGTATCGAGCAGTATTATGAAAAAAATACATGTTGCTCACTTGAACAGTTCGGTGCAAATGATAGCAGGAACGGTGCTTTTGCTCTGGGGAGTGAGTGTGCAACAGCAGATTGTCGATCCAAAGTTTCAATTATTTACGCAGTCTGATGAAGCCGCTATGACATGGATTGTTGAGGAAACCCCACCTGACGCGACATTCTTTGTCAATAGTTTTGCTGCATACGGTAACTCCGTTCAGGCTGGCTCAGATGGCGGCTGGTGGTTGTGGTTTATGACGAATCGTCAAAGCAATCTGCCGCCTGTCATTCATGGCATGGAAGCCGCTGAACAGCCTGGTTATCAATTCATTGTGAATGAACAAAACGAAGCTATCAATCAGCATCCGATTGACTCACTGGACGCGGTAGCAGCGCTTCAGGCACAAGGGTACAGCTATCTTTATGATGGCCCCGCAGACACATCTCCCGCCGGTGAAGCGATTGATCCAGAGGTACTTGCACAGTCAGATCTCTATGAGCGTGTGTATGACAAGAATGGTGTAACGATCTGGAGGATAAGGTAGTGCGTATCTGTATTGTTGGCCCGACCTATCCTTACCGTGGTGGTATCTCTCACTACACCACATTATTAGTACAACACTTACGCAAAGCAGGTCACTGGACTCGGTTGTATTCCTTTACACGGCAGTATCCAAGCTGGCTGTTCCCCGGAAAATCTGATCGTGATCCGAGCACATCGCCGTTGAGAACAGAGTGTGAGTATGTGCTCGATCCGGTGAATCCCTTCACCTGGTGGCAACTCTGCCGCAAGATTCGCAACGACTCGCCCGATCTCCTCATTTTGCAATGGTGGGTTCCCTACTGGACGCCATCGCTAACCATTATCTCGCGCTGGATCAAACGCAACACCAACATTCCCATTCTCTACATTTGCCACAATGTGATTCCCCATGATGGTGGTGGTGTGCTGGACCGCAGGTTAGCGTTGACGGTTCTGCGTCAGGGCGACGCCTTTATTGTGCACAGCGAACAAGACCGTGTACGTTTGCTGGCATTGTTGCCAAACGAGATGGTTACAAGGGCCCAAATCCCTACCTATGCTGATGTTGCTACACAAAGCGGTGGTACATCTTCAGAAACCATCCGTCGTCAATTCAAACTGCCAGATCAGAAACCAATCATCATGTTTTTTGGTTTTGTTCGTCCGTACAAGGGTTTAGAATATCTCATTCAGGCGCTTCCTCATATTCTTGTGAAACGTGATGTTCATTTGTTGGTAGTAGGAGAATTCTGGACATCGGCTGAATTTTATGAGCGTTATGCTCGTGAATTTGGGGTTGAGCAAGCCATCACCTTTGTAAACCAATATGTTCCCAATGAAGAACTACAACCTTACTTTGATCTGGTTGATGTTGTAGTGTTACCCTACGTCTCAGCAACGCAGAGCGCAGTTGTTCAGCTTGCGTTTGGCTTTGGTAAGCCTGTTATTACCACTCGCGTAGGTGGCTTGCACGAAGTCGTTCAGGACGGCGTGAATGGGTTGTTGGTCCCTCCTCAGGACGAGCACGCCCTTGCTGATGCCGTAGTGCGATTTTATGAGGATGGCACTGCTGCTGCGCTTCAGGCGCATGTGCAGCAAAACCATCGTGACATGTTTTCGTGGGAAACGTTGGTTCACACCGTTGAAAAAATACAACATAAACTACAGTCGCGGGCGCGTTCTTGATTATTCGAGCCCATCAGATGATAGCCTTGTCAACGTATCTTCTGTAGGCTTATGTTGCTAGCCGTTCGATAATGGTCGCGTTTGCCATACCTCCGCCCTCGCACACAGCGATAAGGCCATAACGCCCCTCACGACGTTCTAACTCATGCAATAGTGTGGTGGCCAGACGTGTGCCGGTAGCACCAACCGGATGGCCCAGCGCAATCGCCCCACCGTTGACATTTACGCGATCCCAGTCAGCTCCAATATCGTGCTGCCAGGCCAGGACCACTGATGCAAACGCTTCGTTGATTTCAAAGAGATCGATGTCATTGATGGAGAGGCCCGCCCGTTCGAGCACCTTATGAGTCGCTGGAATTGGCCCAGTCAGCATCGTTACCGGGTCGACACCAACCACTGCGAAGGAGACCAACCGCGCACGTGGTCGTAGGCCAAGCCTGTTGGCCATCTCGGCTGAGGCGATCAGGGTGGCGCTGGCACCATCGGATATCTGACTGGCATTGCCTGCCGTAATAAGTTCCAGCCCTGGAAATGCCGGGTGAAGCGAAGCCAGTTTCTCTAGCGATGTGTCTGGCCGAATCCCCTCATCGGTGATAAACGAACCATTGTCGGTCGGGACGGGAACGATCTCATCTGTAAACGCTGCTGCAGCAGCACGTCGATGGCTTTCGAGGCTAAAACGATCCAGATCTTCACGCGTAAAACCCCATTGGTGTGCAATCATCTCTGCACCACGCGCCTGATCAAACCAACCAGTCGGTAGCTCATAGCGCTGGGCAAGGTTATGTGTTAATGGTACGCCTGGCCCACCAGTGAAGGTGCTGCCAAGCGGCACCCGTGTCATCGACTCAACACCGCCTGCGATCACCAGATCGTATGCACCGGCCATCACCCCCTGTGCGGCAAAGTGTAGTGCCTGCAAACTTGAGCCACATTGCCGATCAAGCGTGGTTCCAGGGACCGACTCGGGTAACCCCGCCGACAGCCAGGCATTGCGTGCGATATTGGCTGATTGCTCGCCGGTCTGGCTGACACATCCTATCAGTACATCATCAATTTGTTCTGGTTCGATGGCAACCTGCGTGATTAGGACTGAGAGCAGATGGCCCAGGAGATCGACCGGATGCGTGTTGTGGAGGGCTTTACCTCGTTTGCCAAACGGCGTACGAACGGCTTCCAATAGAACAGCGTCGCGCATCATTGCACCTCTTGATATGTTCTGATAAAAAAGACAGTATCATGATAGATGCAAGTAGCGCTGTCTGACAAGGGATGGGCCAGTGAAATGCTTGTATGGAATCGCAAGGTTTTGAGGCACGTGCATGTCTTGATGCAACACAGGAGGGTTTTGTGATCGAAATCGATGGTTCATATGGTGAAGGGGGTGGGCAGGTGCTCCGTACCTCCCTCGCCCTCGCAATACTTACGCAACAGTCAACACGGATTTCGCGTATTCGGGCGGGGCGGCGCAAACCGGGTCTGGCGCCACAACACCTCACGGTGGTGCGTGCTCTGGCTTCCCTGTGTGATGCCGATGTGCAGGGTGACTCAATCGGCTCGACAGAACTGGTTTTTCAGCCACGGTCTCCAGTTGAGGCAGGTGACTACCATTTTGATGTAGCAGAGGCCAGTCGTGGTGGGAGCGCCGGTGCCGTAACGTTGATCTTTCAGGCGTTGTTGTACCCATTGTTGTCGGCGCCTTCGGTGAGCTATCTGACCTTGCAAGGAGGCACCCACGTTGCCTGGAGTCCGCCATTTGATCACTTGACACATGTCTACTTCCCGATGATCTCCCGTATGGGCGTTCAACTTGCTTCCCAACTAGAGCGTAGCGGCTTTTATCCGGCTGGTGGTGGCCAGCTAATGAGCACTATTGTAGGTCAAAATCTATCAGTACAGGATGGCGACGAACTTGTATCGCTCCGTCCGTTGATGCTCGAAACACGTGGCGAGCTGCAACAGGTCACGGTTGTGGTGACACTTTCGCAGTTGCCACCGCATATTGCACAACGGATGATTGAGCGTGTGCAGGCTGAGTTACGCGACATAGCACCAGCCATTGCGGTTGAGGTGCATAATGTAGATGGTCCGGGACCAGGAGTAAGTCTCTGTCTTGTTGCGGAATATGCACATGTGCTGGCAGGATTTTCGGTGCTAGGTGAAAAGGGTAAATCGGCTGAGCAGGTGGCAGATGAGGCCTGTCAAGCTTTGTTGGAGCACGATGGTACGGGCTTGGCTGTGGAGGAGCATCTTGCCGATCAGCTGCTCTTGCCGATGGCATTGGCGCGAGGCCGGTCTGGTTTCCGTACCAGTTGTGTGACCCAACATCTACTCACCAATGCCCATATTATTCGTCACTTTGTCCCTGTGCATATCGAGATTCAGGGTGACGAAGGGCAGACTGGTGAAGTCGTGATTGAGTGAACGGATGGGTGATCTGATGCTTTAGGGGTGTGCCGCACGTGTGATCTGGAAGCGACATACAGGATCACCAGCTGCGACACATGCGGTTTCTGTCACAACATACGTTTCGCCCGTTGCCCAGTGAATTGCCTCACCATAGAAGCCAACAGGGAAGTAGCAGATGCCGTGGTCGTATGTAAGACCGACGCAGTAGGGTGAGTTAGTGATCTCGACAAAGTAGCCTTCAGGTGTGTCATAGGTGCGATGTGGTGAGTGTAGCACCTCTTCACCAATTTTCGCGGAGCGCGAGAGGACCAGTTTGATCTTGGTATCGATCGGGAGTACGGTGAATGCCGCCCCCGCCAATGCTGCAAGGGCTTTGTTATGGGTACGGAAGTGGTGTAACATGTCCTGGCCGGCACGTAATAGGATCGGCTTCATTCCTTTGTCACCAAAAATCTGAAAACTCGCGGTAAAGATGGCACTCAACTCATCAATGGTGGCAGAGGGAGACTCGTCATCTGGTGGGAGTGCGCCTCCATTATAGTATTTTTGCAAACCGGCCTGTGTGAAAAGGAGATGCAGGCTTTTAGGGCCAAGATTGTCAATAACGCTGTCACATACCAGTCGTATTGCGAATGAGGGGACCTGTTGCTCACGTGCCATAATGCCTCCAGCACTGTTATAGAGCAATCAACAATACGGGGTATTGTAGCACAGTGCTGGAGATGGATGTAGCGTCGATTATGTGATGGTCCAGTTCCCCAGTTGCCCTGACAACTCGGTTATGCTATGCTGGTTGATCGGGTAATGTAACCGTTCAACAGCGTTTTGTAACTTGTCCAATTGATCAGTCGTTGGTGGGTTAGCTGTCAGATTCAATGCCGCACGCAGCACCCCAATGTATGCCTGAACGAGATCGGCTGAACCAGATGAACTATCTGCTGCTGACAGATCGTTATCAATTTGTACCCGTGCCGCATTCCAATCGACCACATTTGGCATATCACGCATAAGTCTCAATAGGTTTTGAATTCGCTCAGTGGCTTGGAGTCGTTCTTGGGGCATAGTTGGCGATGGAGTTTCCACAGGTGTGGCTTCCTCGACTGGTGTAGTGGCCGTGTTATTGTCAGTGAGGAGTTCTTCCATGCGTGGCAGCGCAATCTCTAGCAGTGCTTCGATCTCTTTTGCATAGGTCAACCATGCCCCCATCTGCATCCGAAAGGGATCGGGTATGTTGCGTTGACGGTTGGCCAGGGCACCCAGCGTATGCACTTTTGCCGATACATCAGGGTAGTGAGCGTTGATCGCAATAGTGATACCATTGTCCATCGTAATCAACAGCTGTGATTGGTCGACCCGTTCACGAGTCACTGAACAGGCGAGATGATTGCTAATGTCAAGACCCAGATGCATCATCGCATCGCGGGCCTCAACTTCTGCTGGGTCACCATCATGTCCTAGTACCCCCGCCGATGAGACTGACCAGGGTAGGCCACGCTGCTCTATGATGCGATGTAACAATACGGCGGCAATAGGGGCACGTCCAGTATCGGCACCGCCGACAAAAAGAATATGTGTCATGGGTTTTCCCCTTCTTTACGCTATAGTACTCCACACATGCTATTCTGATACTAACTCGCTATGGGACCTTTGATTGGTTCACAATTCTGGGTATCAGACCTATAGTATGAACAACTCCTTTCTTCTCCTCTCACCCTCCTTCGCCAGAGGGCCCTGGTTGCAAAACCAGGGCCTTTTGGTTTTTTGGACAAGAAATAGTATACCCCTTTTTGATTTGCTTGTACACACAGAGAGAATCGTATTGATACTTTGTTTAGTGAGGTTTGTCAGATAGATTTAGCTGGCCCATGTATCAAATATAGCAGATGGTGTCTTTCATCGTAGCATACACACTGAAGTAGATAATTGGTGAACATTATCGAACATTTCAGGATGACCACATTTGTGCACAGGCTGCTCGATATACTGATGGTGTATGGAAAGAGTACATGTCGGTATATCAAGATACACCCATGGTGCTATATAACTTTATGTTGTGATATAGAAGTTGAGAATGAACTACGATGGAGGGCAATTATGAGTATACAAATTGAGCGTGAGGAGTTGCCTGAAACAGAGCATGTTCGTGGAAAGAATATATATTGGAATAATAGGTACTGGTGGCAAAAGATGTTAGATAGGTTGCGAAGGTATGAACGTGCTGATGAGGACCGTTTATTACAACTCATTGCTGAATCTACAAATAGTGAAGAGGCCATGCAACATGTCCAACAACTTTGTCAAACACTAAGTGAGAGGGCTGAGTGGTATATGACTTTTCGTCATGATGCAGATCAAATTATTCAAGAGTTGGAGGATAGTCTTGTAACACACGTAGATGAAAAAGACTAACAACATGTGTGTGCTTTGATTATGCAGACATTGTATTTATATCCAATCAGATGCATTTTTAACACGGAAAATGTTGTTGATATGCCATTTGAGAGCGGTCTTTGCAGGCAGAAGATAGCTAACTTTGGGGAGTGTGATGGTCTGGTTATGCAAGATACGCAACATCTCAGTTGCTGAGTCTTCCCTATCAACAATTGGTGATACTTGAATTTGATATTCAGGTGATATACCAAGCATGCCTTGATCGAAGGTCCAGTGGTGTAAGCCACACAGCGCAAGGCCATTACGGGGATCATCGTTGTGGCTAAAACTCCAGGGTACGATATGGGCGGCTGCTACAGCAGTGCGTCCTTCAGGGGTACGAATGCGAATGCCACAGATAGCACAGGTGTGGTCGTATGCTTTAACAACAACACGTCTAAATCCTGTAGAGCGTGACTCTGTATGGTAATAATATTCAGTTGGAGCTTCCTGGAGGCGAAATGTGCCACGCAGACGATCAAGGAGTTCACGACTGTACTCAAAGGACTCCGCAGTGATCCTGCCAACCTCTACCAGTTTCGTGCGTGTTTCTGGTGGAAAATAATGTTCGATCAATACCTGTCGCAACGTATCACGGGAGTTGGCTTGCAAGAGAAGTGTAAACAATGCTTCGTTGAGTTGTACGCCAGCCACAAGCTGATTCAGTTGGCGTAAGGAAGGTACTTGCTTTATCGTGGTTAGCACTTGTTCCATGCCCGATTGTGGAACAAGGTGCCAGAAGCCATCGCTTTTCAGATGATAGAAGGGCATGACAATGTTGCCTTTGTGATCATGTCCCATAACCTTAATCCAGTAAAGATCAAATGTATCCATCAGGTCAGCATCAAGTGTCACAAAATTGTTGGTGATTATACCTTGTGCAATAAGATCTAATACCGATAGTAATAAGAAGGGTTTGTAAGGTGCACGATGATTGGTACTGATGGGCCAACGAGCAGCACTGGAGTCCTGTCGTAATTTACTAAAAGCTCGTTTGTAATCATCTATTGTGTTCATACACTTTCCGGAGAATGTATGCAAATATCTCGTTCGATAGCCGCAAAGTATACCACATGCCCCACTGCAACGACGAATACGCTCATCCAGACTGATTAGATCACAGATCGTTCACGAGTGTATGCCTGCTCCATCGTGCGCTGCTCCGCCACAAATTAGGCGATGTTTCCATGATGCGGTATACTGTGATCACGTCGTAAATAACAACAGGATACCGTTTCTGATCTAACAACGTGATTGCATGAGGAGCACCCACATGACCACTCAGAATACGAATGGAACGCCGACGGATTCCAGCAACGCCGAAGACAAACCTGCTGTGCAAGACCAGCTTGTGACTACACGGCATTCGATCACTATCAATGGCCAACTGATCAACTACACCGTGACGGCTGGCACCATCGTGATTAGTGAGGAGAGTGAAAAAACGGGTGAGCAAGCTGGTGAGTTCGAGGGCGCTAAACCGAAGGCTACCATTTTCTTTGTCGCGTACACCCGTGATGACATTGAGAGTGTTCGTACCCGCCCACTTACCTTTTCATTCAATGGTGGTCCTGGTTCCTCATCGATCTGGCTCCATATGGGTGTTTTTGGCCCACGTCGCGTGCTCCTCGATGAAATCGGTAATCCGCCGCCTCCACCATATCAGCTAGTGGACAACGAATACTCGCTGCTCGACCAGACCGATCTGGTGTTTATCGATCCGGTGAGTACAGGTTATAGCCGTGTCGTGAGTGGTGAGAAAGCCAAGACATTTTACAGCTTTAAGAAAGACATCGAGTCGGTTGGTGATTTTATTCGCCTGTACATTTCACGCTATCAGCGCTGGTCATCTCCCAAGTTCCTGGCTGGCGAAAGCTATGGAACCACTCGTGCGTCTGGCCTCGCAGGGTATTTGCAGCAACGCCACGGTCTGTACCTCAACGGTCTGATGCTTATATCATCTGTGCTCAATTTCCAAACCATTCGTTTTGGCACAGGGAATGATCTGCCCTACATTCTGTATTTGCCCACCTACACCGCCACTGCCTGGTATCACCAGCAGCTTGACGAAGAACTTCAACGTGATCTCTACACAACGTTGGCGGCGGTCGAGAAGTTTGCGATGAATGAGTACACACTGGCGTTGATGAAAGGTACCGCGCTTTCTGCGACTGAACGCACCCATATTGCACAGCAACTTGCTCGTTTTACCGGCCTTTCGGTCGAGTATATCGAGCGGACGAATCTGCGAATTGAGATCCATCGTTTTGTAAAAGAACTATTGCGTGACCAGCGACGAACGGTTGGTCGTTTGGATAGCCGTTTTACCGGGATAGACCGCGACTCTGCAGGCGAAACGTTTGAGCACGATCCAAGCATGTCGGCGATCACAGGGCCGTATGCCGCCACATTCAACGATTATGCTCGTCGCGAACTCCAGTTTGCGAGCGATCTGCCGTATGAAGTCCTAAACTTTAACGTCAATCGTTTATGGAGCTTTGCCGAACACGAGAATCAATTTGTTGATGTCGCGGAGACGCTGCGAAAAACGATGAGTGAGCATCCCTACCTGCGTGTCCATGTGGCGAGTGGCTATCTTGATTTGGCGACACCCTACTTTGCAACCGAGTATACACTGAATCATCTGGGCCTCGATCCCGATCTGCAATCGAATATTTCGCTCAGCTACTACGAGGCGGGTCATATGATGTACATTCATCTCCCGTCACTAGCGAAGATGCGGGAGAGTTTACTTGGATTTATGACTGGGGATCGTCGGGGAGAGTAGGCGGATGGCTTGCCCATTCGCCGTCCTACCGTTTACCATCCTCTGCACTCTACATTCACTCTTTCGTAAAGATGGGTGACCTCGAGGGTCACCCTTACGAGAGGTGATTATGTTTCCGTCGCTCAGACTAGCCTTCGACAGGCTCAGGCAGCCATTCGGTGCTCTATCGCTTCATCGCTCTATCTACCGTCGATTCACGCCGCCTTCCACCAGTGCCAGGTACGCCAGTGGCAACCCAAAAGTCATAAAGCCTACCAGGTTAAAGTCGCTCTGGAGCATCTGCTGCTTGATGTTGTGGCTGACCATAAACCAGTGAACACTGCTGACAGCCAGCATCGCATAGCCGATATACAGAAGCAGTCGATTGGTGCGTGGGAAGCCCGGACTCTCTTTGTTGACCACCTGGCCGCCCACCGTTAAGACATTCCAAATAATGCCAAAGAGCAGAAAGAAAATACCAGCAAAACCAAAGAAGGGTGAAAGTGGTCGATCTAGAAAGTCGGTCTGGTTGAGTAGCGCCATTAGTATGGCCAGACCCAATAAACGTGTAACAGTGAGAAGAGTCAGTTGGCGTTGCCACAGCCAGACCAGTGCTGTACCGCTGAACACAATGAGCAGAACCGTATCAATGTCAGCATGGGAGAACTGGAAGTCATGCAATGGTTGGTTAGTGGCGGTTACCCAGGCTGTAACGCGATGCCATGCGAGGATGAGACCATAGGCGGCGATAGATGCATGGCCACGTCGTAGCGCTACACCTGTGACGATCAAAGCGATTACGGCGATGATTAATGGTCGATACTGTACTTCAAAATTGAGTAATATCTCTGCTGATACCAGCGACCGGTTGAAGCGCTCCAGAGAGCTAAATGTTAGTGTGTTTATGATGGTGAACAGCAAGCTTACGATGGCGAAAAGGGCGAACAGAAACACAGGTATGATAGGTACGAGACTTAGCCCTGCCAGTAGTTGTAGTGGCACTTTGCTGCCACGAGACTGCCGCTGTCGCCAGAGTGCAATCGGTAGCAGGCCAATACAAAACACGGTTGCTCCGATCCAGGCATTCCACTGAGTCGTCGATACTCCATTCACAACAATATCACCAAACAGGCCAAAGAGGCGACTGCCCAGCACGACAAAAAGTACCACAATGGCGACAAGAAGAGTTCCTCGCTGCCGTAGCGACCGACTCACCCAGCCACTCACCGTCAGTCCAAAGTCGACCCATCCTAGACCTGCAAAAAAGAGAAAAGGTGCCATAAGCAATCCGCCCGTGGTGAACACAATACTGAGTACACTACTGGCACGGAATTCACCGTCGCTCAGGATCTGGCCTGTTACCGCTCCGTTGAGGTAGATGAGCATCAGTGAGCCATGCAGCAGCGTGATCAGACTCCACTCAATCACCGGAGCGATTTGAAGCCGTGGCAGAATGATAAATGCAAGAAAGAGGGCCAGCAGGAGTATGATTGCCCCTAATGTGGTAAGCAAACTTCCTGTTGATCCGGCCACGTTGATTGCCAGTGGCATGGCAGTAAAGAGGATATAACAGATGAGAATGGCCCAGCGCAGCCAGCGTCGTACATGTAATGCGCCGGTCAGCACATAGCCCCACCCAAGCACCATGGCAATGAGGGTTACTGGCACCACTAGATTTGGGACCAATAGCCCACGAGTCGTCGATGAGTCGATGACCAATGGCTCCAGCATTCCTTGAAAGCGTAGGACGTCTTTGAAGAAAATACCGCCAATAAATCCAAAAATAAAGAACAATCCGATAATGGTGAGTAATCGCATCGGGTAGCTGAGTGGGCGCAAGTCGATAAAATGTTCACGCAGATTGCCGCGTAGAAAGTCGGTGATGATGCGATACCATAGGAGCAACATGGGAAGAGCATGTCGGTCTGGCAGATTTGTCGGTAGGGTCATGGCTGTTCCCCCAACTTGAGTGCAAATGGGGTATGGTAGAAGCCACTGTACACATAGCCATCGTTGACGATAGGGGCAATGCCATTGAGATCGAGGCGACTGGTTTCGCCAGGAATGGCAAAGTTGCCGACCAACCGACCGTCGTCAAGTGAGCGTGCCAGGAGATGGTTATCGGCGGTCTGGGTGAGGAGCATGCCATTGTGAATCGTTGACTTCCCCCGTGGCGCGTT
>JBCDFA010000194.1:0-14066 GCA_039178835.1 Chloroflexota bacterium | reverse complement strand
GTGGTGAATCCGGTATTCGTCACTGTATGAGTGTACCGCACCACTTGCCCTGGCAACGCCGAGCCTTCATTATCAGGGGTAATAACAGCACCGAACTGTGGACCGACCGTCATTATAGCTGTTGCTTCAGCCTTGCCACGCGGATCGCTCTGATCCGCCTGATTAGAGGTTGCCAGAAGTTTCACCTCGTCGATTGTACCAAGCGGCGTGTCCTCTGGCACCTGCACGACGAGCTGTACGGGCAGGATCTCGCCGGGTTCAAGCAGCTCTGTAGAAGTCGGAACAAGCGTCGCCATCCAATCGTCAGGCACGTCGGTGACTTCCGTGGCATAAGTTTGCGAGATACTGCCGCTGTTGAGCAACTCAAATGTGAAGGTTATAGGTGTACCGGCATCACCAGATCGCGACAGGATCGGCTCGACCCACAGCACACCAGGCGCCTCAGCAATAGTCGTCGTAATCTGCACACTCGCCTCGACTGATGGCGAGAATGCGGAAGTCGCCGTTACCAGCGTCGTGTTGACCAGATCCTTTACCTGACCAGGTGGAATCGTCAACTCAACCTCAATTTGATCAGATTCCCCTGCCGGGATGTCCAGCACAGGCGGAAGTGGACGTACTGCCCATCCTTCAGATGCGCTTGCGATTAGATTGACCGTATCGGTAAAGTTCCCATTATTTGTCAATGTGTGCGTTGTGGTCACGACCGTGTTGGGTGGCTCGGTATTCGCCTCATCACTCACAAGATCGAGGGCTGCCTTACGATTGACTTGAACGGTGTCAACAACTGTATCCGTCGCATTGGTGCCACCCTGCGCCGTCGCACGCACCACAAAGTCGTAGTCAGCAGCGAGTGTGCCATCTGGCGGCGTAATTTGTACCGTTATCTGTGTACTAACGCCTTCGTTTATGTTAATAGAAGCCGTGGGAGTAAACGACGATGTCCATCCGCCTGGAAGACCCTCAACGGTAAGATCGAACGTGCCATCGATATTCCCGACATTGGTAAGTGTATGCTCGAAGTCAACAGTAACGCCAGGGTCGGTGGCTTGCGTTTGTGGCACATCGAAGCGTGGCACCGCCGCAGGTACTACCGTCGTCGTGTCGGTAACACTCTCCTCGACCGCCGGATCACTGGTGGATTGCGCGGTGACGATGGTGTCGTACGGGCCATCTGCTGTCCCCTGCGGCACAGTGAGTGTGAGCGTCATCGGCTGACTGGCATTGCGGTCGAGCGTAATCTCACCCACAGGCAAGATACTAGCCTCCCATCCACCTGGCGGACTGACCGTCACCGTAAATGTGTCAGTGCCATTGCCCATGTTTGTCAATGTATGCACATAGGTAATTGTTTCACCCGGCCCTGCATTACGCGCCTCGTCCGCTACGAATGTCAGCGATGGAACGAGCAATGCGGTCGTCAAATCTTTTGCATCATCCGTCACCGAATTGCCATCCACCGACGCCGTAACGGTCGCCTCACGTGAGTCGCCCGCAAGCGCTGCAGCCGGAATATCGACCGTAAGAGTGACGGAGGCGGTCTGGCCGGGATCGAGTGGAATAGCATCACCCTCATTTGGGACAATGGTGTAGTTCCAATCCGGCAGAGCCACGTCGAGGCGGAAATCCCCTGACTCACTTCCGATGTTCTCAAGGGTATGAACATAGGTCACTGATGTGCCAGGATCACCCGACTGCGATTGACCATCAGGAGTCAATCGAGGAATGGGAGCCAACTCGATAGTGGTTGTCTGCGTCACATCATCGGATACATCCCCATCGGCACGCGATTGTGCCTCCACACGAGTGACGACGAGCGGGACAGAGACACTCGCCGGAAAGTTCACGGTGACTTCGACAGTCTCGGCTTGTCCTGGACTGAGCGTGATCGGTGAAGATGGATTGAAATCAAACGTCACACCTGTCACGCCACCAGTATCGACACTCCCAACCAGATCAAACACATCCTGGCCATTACCAGTATTTGTCAGCACATGTGTGTAGGTTTCCGACCCTGGTAGGTTGATCGGTGTGGTTTGCTCACGGTCAGGCGCAAATGCTACCCCAGCCACCTGCGCGACAGTGGTTGTATCGATACGCTGGGCTGTCTCACTACCCACACTCGCGGTCACCGTCGTGCGATCCTCGCTGGGGATTTGCGTGCCAGGCGGCACCGTTACAGTGACCTCAAAATCTCGAAATTCATTGGGCGCCAGCACCACCCCACCATCCGGAAAATCATCAGTTGCCCAACCCTCAGTCGAAGAAATGCTTACATTAAAAGTGCCACTTGCTGTACCATCGTTGATAACACGATGTTCGTAGGTTACTGTCTGTCCAGGTTCAACGGTTTGTGTTGATGGGTTGGCTGGTGTCAGCGCTACACCAGGTTCAACCGGCAGACATTGACTGAATGGTCCCTGCGGATTACTAAACTCTGAGGTATTGCCAACGCTATCAGTAATGGTGAAGATCAGGTGTGGTTTACACCCGGCAATGCTTACGCTGAATGAGCCATTGACATTAGTTGCCCGCGTGAGGAAGTTAGGTCCCTCATCAGATAGCGGATCATCATCGGTAAAGATCTCGACCGTACAACCACCACTACAGTTGCTGGCCGTCGCAGAAAGGTTTGTACCAGTGACCGAAATACCGCTCAATCCAGGCAGATTTGACAAATCTTCCTGATTTCCACCTGTCGCCAGAGCAATACCTTGCCCCGTATTGCTATCGGTAGTTGTTCCAGTGATGCGATTGTTGATAGCACTGTTACTGACAAGGATGCCGTTTCCTACATTATCCTCCACCCGATTATTCTGTACTGTATTACCATCAGTCCCCGTACCGGAGATAAGCACACCGTGTGAGGCATTATTTAAAACCTGGTTGCCATCACCATTTCCACTACCACCAATAATATTCTGGCTAGCACTGTTGGTAACGAACACACCAATTTCGTTATCAGCTATAACATTACCTTCAATAGTGTTCGAAACAGTGTTTGAAACTGTATTAGTACCCTGGATCAAAACGGCGCCTGTATTCAACACATTATGGTCGCGAATCGTATTACCAGGGCCAATCGTGTTGTTGAAACTACCGCTCCGAATTTGCACACCTGTGGGACCATTGTCAATGATTTCGTTATTCGAAACCGTATTATTACGAGTTCCCTGAGGTGTATCCACACCTACATATATTGAGTCGTCTTCCAACGTTACACCCGAAGCGCCATTCCCCCTAATATAATTGTCTGTAATAACGTTACCAAATGTTCCACCTCGTACAACAACACCATGACGATCATTGGGGAGGTCCGCAGTATTATCAGGATTTCTTCCTATCAAATTATCACTGATCGTATTATTGCGCGGATGCCGGTCAGGATCGGTTTCATCAATGAGGCCAATAATCTGGACTCCATCACGATTGCCGCTGATTACATTCTCAGTTACCAACACACCAGCAACCCGACGATGTAACAGGACACCTTGTCCTTTTGTACTAAATGCCGTCCCCCCTGAACCTATTCCAATCCAATTATTTTGAATTTTCGGATCAATTACCCGAATTTCTCCAGTGGGCGTATCATTTGCTTCCGCAACCGCAACTCCCGGCTTATCGTCACCACCAGAAATAATATTTTTGTCACTAGCACTTGGCCCTCCTACTACAGTATTTTCAGAAGAACTGATTAATACTCCACCACCACGATTAGGAATACTGTTGTTTCCACTCAGGTTTGTTCCTATCTGATTTTCCCGAACAATATTCCCGGTGATGTATCCACCTGAATCCACCCGCCCATTTATCTCTACACCATACGGAGGAGAAGCACTATCACGCCCATTCGCACTGATGGTATTATTTGGTCCAACTATATTATTGTTTGAATCGTTGCTAATAAATACACCATGACCATCATTGGCAAGGGCAGCCGTACCAGCTGCATTCAATCCAATCAGGTTGTTGCGAATGATGTTGCCACGCTGGATTCCCACACTACTCCCAAAGTTCCCACGCTCCATACTCACCCCAGGCCCAAAGTTCCCCGAAATGACATTGTTCTGCACCACATTGTCGCTGGCACCACCCAGCAACAACACACCACCATAAAAATTGTTCGTCGATTTATTCGTATATCCAATATCTGTTCCATCTGTATTAGTGCCTATGTAACAGTGCTCAATCGTATTGTTACTGGCTGCTGTCACGCTCACTGCAGAAACAATAATTCCCGCTCCACCCTTATCTGCTGTAAAGCCAGCATTGAAGCCGTTAATAATGAACCCACGAATGGTATTACCAGATGATTTGATCAGGAAGCCCTGGCCAGCGACACTCCCATTCCCCCGCAGCTCGACCCGTGGCGTTGTGCCGCCTGCCGGTACGGTCCCATCAATGGTAATGTTGCCACCAGTGAGGGCAGGAAGTGCGGTCGATAAGGTGATAGTTCCTGCACTACTAAAGGTAATCGTATCGGCACCAGCGCTATTATTTGCATCAGTAATCGCCTGACGCAGCGTTCCAGCACCACTATCGGCAAAGCTGGTTACCACATAGCTATTAGCGTACGCTGGTTGGGCTAGCGGCAGAAGCGCCGACAACATAAGCAGGATTGTCAAGAAGATGCGTTGTCGAGAAGATGAAGACACAAGACTGCTCCTTGCGTGTAGCCAGCGAGTATTTGCCTCACCAGCGCAGATAAATTCGTGGATGCTTTTGTATTACGAAGATTCAAACAATGCAATCTGAGCGCCCCAATATCGGGCTGGATGAAAGAGGCTAATCAAATACCGAATGAAAAGGTATTACTGTTACGACTACTATCAGAGAAGAAGAGACCGACAGACACTGTTGGGAAGATAAAATAGAAGACAACTCTTTATATGAGGATGAGGGGCATACACAGCCCCTCAAGAGACATGACACTCATAATAACTAGCGGATTGTTAATGGAAGGAATGCACGACCAACAACCCATGCATCACACTGGGCAAAGGGCCCAATCTGACTCCCAAACGACGAGGTGTTGCCACTACCATCAGTAACAGTGAAGAGCAGGAAAGGCCGACATAATGGCACATCAACACTAAAAGTATCCGTCGCTGTAGTGCCAGTGTGGTAAATTAGGCCCTCGTCGGGATCAGTTCCAAAACTACTAAACACCTCAATCGTACACTCAGGATTACAACTCTCGGTATTGAGCAAGGTACCAGATACCGTCGTGTCTGTCAGCGTAACATTGTTTAGTAACGGGCGAATGGTTCCGTCCAGATTACCGCCACTCTCAAACGCAATACCATTACCACCATTCGCATTCGTCGTCGTTCCTGTGATCCGATTGTTGATCGCACCATCTGAGACCAAAATCCCATCGTCAATATTGTTTGTAACTCGGTTATTGCTAATAACATTGTCACGTGTTTGCTCTTCGGGGAAAGCGTCTTCAACACCTTTGATATGAACACCATCTCGTTGATTGTACGAAATGAGGTTATCAGGACCAACTGTGACACCACGCGCACCACGATGGATCAAAACACCAACATCTGTATTGCCCAGTGGTTCACGATTTGCCCCCAGACCAATCCAATTATTCTGAATGGTAATGCCAACAGTTCCAACCTCATCTGAAGGGGTGTCCAATGCGCGTTCAACTGTCACACCAGCGGTTGGGTTACCAGCAATGATATTGCGATCTGCTTCATTGGGGCCACCAACGAGGGTATTTTCCGATGAGCTAACCTGAACCCCACCACCACGATTTGGAATACTAATTCTACCATTCTGATCAGTGCCGATCAGGTTGCCCTGCACCTTATTATCACGAATATACCCACCATCGGACAAACTACCATCAACCAACACACCATACGGAGGTGAAAAACTATCCCGGCCGTTGCCACTAATGACATTACCAGGGCCAATGATATTTGCATTGGAATTATCACTGATAAATACGCCTGGAAAGTCATTGGCAAGAGCAGCCGTACCAGTCGCATTTAGTCCAATCAGATTGTCACGAACGATATTACCACTCTGAATTTCTTCAGTCGTCCCAAAATTCCCACGCTCCATGCTCACCCCAGGTCCAAAGTTCCCCGAAATAACATTGTTCTGCACCACATTGTCGCTGGCACCACCCATCAAAAGAATACCACCATAAAAGTTATTAGTTGGTTTGTTCTCAAAACCAATATCAGTTCCGTCTCTATTGGTTCCCACATAACAATACTCAATCATGTTATTCGTCGCCGCTGTGACGTTTACCGCTGAGATAATGATCCCTGCACCACCCTTGTCTGGAGTCAGACTGGTGTTAAACCCATTAATGATAAACCCACGTACAGTGTTATTAGAAGACTTGATAAGGAAGCCCTGTCCTTCAACACTCCCGTTCCCGCGCAACTCAACCTGAGGAACGGTCCCTCCAGAAGGAACGGTCCCATCAATAGTCATATCGCCACCAGTAATCTCAGGAAGGGGAGAAGCAAGATTAATAGTTCCACCAGTATTAAACGTAATGGTATCAGGACCGACACTAGCATTTGCATCAAGAATCGCTTGACGCAACGTTCCCGGACCACTATCCTCAAAACTGGTCACCACAAAATCGTTGGCAAGGGCAGGGCGAGCACTAAACACCGAGACAACAACAAGTGCGATCACCACCAACGAACTAAGACGGCGGAAAGAGATTGGCACGATGCACCTCACTATTGGTTTGTCAACATGATACTATTTAGGTTCCACAGCGATGCGTGGAGTATGGGGATACACTCACACGCATCACATAATCAACTTCCATAGACCGCATACACGCAAGCTTGAGGCATAAACAACTATCGTCGGATTATTGGTAGGTAAATATCGGTCATTAAGCCTTGTACTACATTAATCTGATCCTGAGCACCTGCAATGAGAATACCATCCTGATTGAACAGGCTAATCGCAATCTCATCGACATCTCCCGTCCGTGCTGTTGGACTGACCGTAACCTCAACGGCGAAATTCAGAACATTATTCCCTTCCGTATCCAATGTAAACGTACCATCATCGGCAATCGGAATGCTGGGATTCAACGAGACAAAGCTAATCTCGCTACCTAGACTCGACACTGCTGTTAACCTGAATGTGGCTGGGCCGTTGCTCAGATTTGTGACCGTGTGTTGCAACTGAGTCACCTCTCCTGCAACACCGTCAGCTTCTACATTCAGAGGGCTAATTTGTGCTTCTGGGGCGAGTGCAACAATGGTTGTGTCAGTTAAAATAAGAGTTGGAGTTAACACATCAAGCGGGTCAACCGTATTGATGGTAAGCGTTGTGTCAACACTCGTGTTGCTAATAGCATCATCGGGGATCGTCACTCTCACTGTTGCCGGTGTAGCCTGCCCAGGTGGCAAGAAAATACTGGTGGGCGTTAGTTCAGTTGTCCAGTTCGCAAATTCTGTCTCGACTTCCAGTTCAACCGTTCCGGTCAGGTTGCCAAGGTTGGTAATCGTATGGACATATGGAATTGTCTCACCAGGTATATTACTACCAGTCAGACCTAACGGATCAACGTTCAGCACAAAAGCAGAGGAAACCGTTGTTGTGTTAGTCACGGTCGCGGCTGAATCTGGAAGGGCAACGGATTGTACCGTCACACCAGTCTCATCAACTGAACCAGCTATTACGCTTGGGTCAGTACCTATAGGCAGCGTAAGGAACAACGCTACTTCTGCGTCTTCGCCCGCTTCCAGGGCAAATTGGCCACTTGGCGTGAATGCTGTCGTCCAACCTAACGTCGAATTACCAATCAACGTCAAATCTTCTAAATCGACACTACCAACGTTCCTGACAGTGTGAGAGTAAACAACTGTCTCTGTTGGGAACGCATTGGCGCTCTGCGGGGCTTCAATCTCCAGTTCAACTGATGCATTAAAGGCTGCAAATTCGGATGTGTTGCCGGCAATATCCGTGGCCGTTACCGTGACTTGATCTGGCACATTCGGCAATGTTGCGGTGAAATTACCAGTGCTATCAATCTGGGGCACGGTATTAACCTGATCAAGTCCCTGTTCATCAAGACTATCCTGGTCAGGCAAAAAGATCTGCAGTGTACAGGTGATGCAGGAGGCTGGTGCTGCCGGATCAACCAGAATGCTGCCGGTAAGCTGGCCAGACTGGTTTAATCGCAGATCAAATGGTGGATTAATATCATGGTTTGAATTGGAAGCATTACCAGTGTCATCAGTTGTTGCCGGGTCAAGATTGATACCCTTGCCACTATTGCCAGAAATCTGATTGCTCAGAATCGCCGTCGCCTGTGCGCCATCGAGTACGCTCACACCATTTCCGCCATTCCCGAGCGATGCCTCAGCATCTGGGATATAGCCGATAGCGTTAGAACGAATGGTCGTGGAGAATGTGTCAGATCCAGTAACCTGAATGCCATCGTCAGTGTTCAGTGCAATAACATTGCCTTCTTCAGCTGCACCACCAATACGCGTAAATGTCGCACCATCACCAACAACGATACCACTACCATCATTCCCCAGGTTCCCGCCTTCATCATCAGTACCGATAAAGTTGCCAATGACCGTGTTGCTCAAGGCATTGGTTCCGCTGATAACGACACCAGGTCCGGTATTACCGCCAATAATATTCCCTTCATCTTCACCAGCACCACCAACCACGTTGACCCGCGAGTCTGCGTTGAGAATAACACCACCGGATGCGTTGGGAACCGGGGTACCGCCGCTCACATTCAAACCGATGATATTGCCAACAACGCTATTTGGTTCGGTAGAACTTGCTTTGGTTCCAAAGGAAATACCATAATCATCATTACCAGAAATAATGTTAGGCTGACTGGCGGAACCAATTATATTGCCATAAGCACTATTCCGAACCCGTACACCACCATTGTCGTTGGGTACAGCGGCGCTTCCACCTGCACTCAGTCCAATAAAGTTTCCTATAACCTGATTCTCTTGAGTGTTGTTATCAGTGATTAATACACCATAGCCACTGTTACCACTGATCACTGAACGTGCAGATTGAGTACCCGAAATAGTATTGTTGCGAGCACCATTGGCAATTTGAATACCATCTTCAGCATTGGCAATAGCAGCAGTCCCAGACTCGTTTGTGCCAATATAGTTACCGGCAATGGTATTACCACTGGTTGCACTGTTGGTTAGTAGAATACCTGAGTCCGTATTGCCAGAAATAACATTTCTTTCATTAGCACTGGTTCCACCGATGGTGTTGTTACTACTTCTAAAGAGTTGAATGCCAAAACCATCATTGGCAATTGGGGTTGTCGCAAAACCAGATCCCAAACCTAAGCCAATATAATTGTTCTGTATTGTATTATCATTAGCATTACGGAGAAAAATGCCATTATCACCATTGCCGCTGATATAGTTACGCCCGTCTGTACCAGTAGTACCGATCTGATTGTTTCCTGCACCATCAATAAGAATACCAGCACCCGAATTGGGCGAAGCATTATCATTACCAGGGATTGTGCCAATGTGGTTACCATTAATTTGGTTACCTGTTGCAGTACCCCCTAGAAGTGCAATACCAATACCAGTAGTCGAACTATTGCCGTCAAAGTTAACAATAATAAGACGCTCAATTTGATTGTCGGCAGAGTTAATAGTCAAACCGATTGCATTCGTTGCCGACACATCAGAACCATCAATTATTATTTGTGGTTGCCCCACAACACTTGATGGGCCAGTAATAGTTGTAGCATCTGCAGTTAGTTCAGGAAGCGCTGTTTGGGGCATAATGGTCCAATTTGTACCATCATATCCTAAATCTGGATCAGAAGGAGTTGCAGGAATATCAAACTCGATTAGACTAGTTCCAGTGTCGCTATTAGCTTTCTCTATCGCCTGACGCAAAGTACAGTTTTTGTTATTAGGATTTGCGTCAGAACAAGCAGATGGATTTGAAGCGAGATCAGCATCTAGTGCATTGTCCACAACATAATCATTATCCGCAGCTATAGCTACTGGTTGTTCAGAAGCGACAAAATTTCCGGCTACAAATGAGAGAAGGATGAAAAAAACAATAAAAAAACGATGACATACCATGAAACGTGTTCCCCTTCCGCAAGGCAATCATACAGGGTAGTTTGCGGGTTACTATTATTGTAGCATATTCTGTAGTAACCCTAGATAGGAAAGAAGTACTAATCAAAATCTCATATTTTTCATAATTCAGTTATCATAATCGCAATAGTTCTAATACTTCTCTAACACACCTCTTACAGCCAATTAGCGTAAAACCGATACACTTATAGTCAGCGCAAGTTGCGGCGAAATGTAAACGTGTCGTGACCATCGCACTATCGCAACTTTATCCTTTTGAGGAGGCAGCATACAATGGCTAAAATAGTAGGTATTGACTTAGGTACTACAAATTCAGTTGTCGCGGTTATGGAGGGGGGCGACCCGGCCGTTATTCCCAATGCGGAAGGCAATCGCACAACCCCTTCGGTTGTTGCTTTCACCAAGAACGGTGAGCGCTTAGTCGGGCAGACCGCCAAGCGACAGGCAACAATCAACCCTGAAAATACACTTTTTTCATTAAAACGCTTTATTGGTCGTAATTACGAAGAGATCGATGCTGAACGTGAGATGGTTCCCTTCCAAGTGACCAAGGGATCACATAATGATGTTCGTGTCGTTTCATCACAAACCAGCAAAGAGTACACACCACAGGAAATTTCAGCAATGGTTCTGCAAAAACTCAAGGCCGATGCTGAAGCGTATCTTGGTGAACCGGTTACACAGGCAGTCATCACAGTTCCCGCATACTTTAACGACTCACAGCGTCAGGCAACCAAAGACGCAGGTAAGATTGCTGGGCTTGAGGTGTTACGTATCATCAACGAGCCAACCGCCGCCGCGCTTACCTACGGTCTAGATAAAAAGGCCGACGAGACTATTCTGGTGTTCGACCTTGGTGGTGGTACATTTGACGTATCAGTGCTGGAGGTTGGCGATGGCGTTGTAGAAGTAAAGGCCACTAATGGTGACACCCATCTCGGTGGTGACGATTATGACCAGCGGATTGTTAACTGGCTGATCGAAGAGTTCAAGAAAGATCAAGGTATCGATCTTGCTCAGGACCGCCAAGCATTACAGCGGCTCCGTGAGGCAGCCGAGAAAGCGAAAATCGAGCTTTCGAGCATGTCGGAAACGGAACTTAGTTTGCCATTTATCACTGCTGATGCCAGTGGTCCCAAACACTTGCAACTCAAGCTCACACGCAGCAAGTTTGAGCAGATTACACAAGATTTAACTGAGCGCCTCAAAGGGCCTTTCACTCAGGCACTTCGCGACGCAGGTCTTTCTGCCCAGCAACTGAACGAAGTCGTTATGGTAGGTGGCTCAACCCGTATGCCAGTTGTTCAGGAACTGGTACGCCAACTGACTGGCAAAGAGCCTAACAAAAGCGTGAACCCTGACGAGGTTGTTGCTATTGGAGCAGCTGTTCAGGCAGGTGTCCTCGGCGGTGAAGTTCAGGATGTTGTGTTGCTGGATGTTACACCACTTTCACTGG
The DNA here is from genome assembly GCA_039178835.1 of Chloroflexota bacterium. GTDB lineage: Bacteria > Chloroflexota > Chloroflexia > Chloroflexales > Roseiflexaceae > AL-N1. The sequence continues at coordinate 2,498 of JBCDFA010000194.1, read as the reverse complement.
GTGTTGAGACACTTGGTGGTGTAATGACCAAATTGATTGATCGTAACACGACCATCCCAACCAAGAAGAGTGAAATCTTCTCCACCGCTGCAGATAGCCAAACTGCCGTTGACATTCACATTTTGCAGGGTGAGCGCGAAATGGCCAACGACAATATGTCACTTGGTCGCTTCCGCCTCGAAGGTATTCCACCTGCACCGCGTGGTATGCCACAAGTCGAAGTCACCTTTGACATTGATGCAAACGGTATTTTGAACGTTTCTGCGGCAGACAAAGCCACAGGCAAAGAACAACGCATCACCATTACTGCGAGCACCAACCTCGATAAGAATGAGGTGGATCGCATGGTCAATGAAGCAGAGTCTCACGCTGAAGAGGATAAGCGACGCCGTGAATTGATTGAGTTGAAGAACCAATCCGACAGCCTGGCCTACCAGAGCGAGAAGTCACTCAATGAGCTTGGCGACAAGATTGACTCAGTCGAGAAAGAGCGCATCGAAGGTATGATTAGTGGTCTGCGGCAGGCTGTTCAGGAAGAAGATGAAGAGCGTATGCGTACACTGTCAACCGAACTGCAACAAGCGATGATCCAAGTTGGTCAGGCCGCATACAGTGAGCAACAACCAGCCTCAGCTGGAGCAGGCACAGGTGACACGCAAACCGATAGTAAGAAGAAAGACGACGGGGTTGTGGAGGGTGAATACACCGTAGAGTAGATTGCAAAAATAACATTACTTCAAAAGGGTGTAACATTCGTTGCACCCTTTTTTGACCATGCCTGTACAGTGTATATTGTCATCTTGCATTCATGTTTTCCCCTTTACAAGCCTGTTGCACATGCTATACTGCTGCTAATTCCCTACTATAAAATGAAATTCACGCTTTCAAAAGTATTGATAAAGACTGCCAGGAGAACAAACTGCGGTGAACAGTATTGATATCGTCATTATTATTATTATCCTTTTATCCAGCGCGTTAGGTATTTACTGGGGTCTCATTCGTCAAGTGCTTTCAATAGCGGGACTCATCGCTGGTATCGTCTTGGCAAGCCGCTATGGCTCAACCATTGCCGATGCCCTGTCGTCGTTTATTCAAAGCGATATGGTTACACAGGTAGTCGGGTTTCTCTTCGTCATGATAGCGGTTAGTAGCCTGGCCAGTTTGCTCGCGTCACTTCTACACCAATTTGTGGGACTTTTATTTCTTGGGTGGCTTGATCATATAGCTGGAGGTCTGCTGGGCTTTGCTCAAGCTGCCCTAGCATGTGCAGTGTTCATAACCGTAGGCGCAGCGATCCCCGAACAAAATTGGCTCGACACACTCAACAGATCACAGATTGCACCTGTTCTCCTATCTGTGTTTGGTAGCTTTCTTGATCTATTGCCAGCGTCATTCCAATTTGCAACTCAAATTGTCTTTGGCTCCATATAAACGAAAATATCATAAAAAGTAGAACGATATGCATACTCATACATATTACATAAAAGATGCTCTGGGGAGCGCTAAATCGCAACAACTCCCTACCTGATTATATTTACACAGCGCGGCAATTCTGGTAGAATTAAAGCTGTAAAATTATTTATGTATAGGAGATAGAATTATCGAATCGACAGAGTTTGCCCGACGTATTGTTGAATTAGTTGAAGATAAGCAGGCTAGCGACATTGTTATGCTCGACCTGCGTGAGCTTAATGCCTTCGCTGATTACTTTGTCATCTGTTCAGGCGAAAGTGATCGTCAACTTAAAGCAATTCTTGACGCCGTTGAAGAGGGGGTCGAGCAGGAATTCGAGCGTCGTGCACGCATTGAAGGGACATCCGATACTGGATGGGTCCTGCTTGACTACGATGATGTTGTAGTTCATATATTCTCGGTAGCGTTGCGTGACTATTATCGTCTTGAACGACTGTGGAGCAAAGCAACGCCCGTGGTTGTTGTTCAGTGAGGAACCTCAAATGCCTACTAGCATCAGACGAATCCGTTACAGACGCACACGATATCTCTTATTTGGGATTGGTGCAGCACTGGGAAGTGCTATTGGCCTCATCCTTGGTACAGTACTAACATTTTGGATTGGGGAGGAAACGCTACGCGCGATCCAAAATGGGGTTCGCCGATTAACAGGCGATGGCGATGAACCAAACTTTGAAATGTTACTTCAGTAGCATAATATCTATAAACTCTAGCCGGTGAACGCAGGGAAGCTACACCGGCTTATTGTTTGCTGTTGACTTCCGTTCCTTCTCTCCCCCAACCCACTCACCCGTCCCATCTGCCCACACTTCACGCTTCCAAATCGGTGCAATCTGCTTAATACGATCCATCATTGACTCGGCTGCCTCAAAGGCTTCATGGCGATGTGGGGAAGCCACAACAATAATCACAGCAGTTTCGCCGATCTCCAATCGCCCAACCCGATGGTGAATAGCGATATCACCCAGCCGCCAGGTTTGTTGTGCCTCTGTGGCAATACGCTCTAAGACAGGCACAGCCATCGC
>JBCDFA010000193.1:0-14087 GCA_039178835.1 Chloroflexota bacterium | reverse complement strand
TCGGGAACGACGTGAATCAAGGCAATGTCACGATTAATAACAGCACCACGACGGGCACCAATGCAGGCGTGATCGACAACAGTACTATCAATCAAACGTTCAACAAATAGCGATTCAACTATCTGACTGAGATAGAAACAGAGCGGGGAGCAGCGATCTCCCCGCTGTTGGTCAAACACAAACTAGCGGATGATAAGTGGCAAAAAGGTGGAGTCTACAGGGGGGACTTCGGGTGTGGGTGTCGGTGTCGCTGACGGAGGGGTAGCGGTCGGCGTGGCGGTTGCTGGTGGATCGGTCGGTGTCGGGGTGGGGGGCGGTTCTGGTTGGCCGTCCAGCCGCTGTCCAAAGATCTCCCGTTCTCTCCCAACTGATGGGTCAATATCATCATCGCCAGACCACACAGCCAAGTATTCATTGTCACGGCTGTTGTAGGCAATGGCGGCATCAAATGGTTTGTAATTCCGTTCTTCTTCAGGCCCCATATCACTAACGCGAAAATTGTCATCCCCAACCTCAGCTCCCGTTGTTCCATCTAGCCGCTGACCATATACTTCATACTCCCGATCAACCTCTGGTCCACCAATGATATTTTCCAGCGACCAGATCACCATGTACTCGTTGTCGGTTGGATTATAGACTGCGCTTGGGTAATCAGCCCAGAAACCAATGACTTCTTCTTCCATACTGATCAGCACGTCGCCTCCAAGCTCTTCTCCCGCAGCACTGAGTTGCTGAATAAATATTTTATACTCCAACGCATTAAATTCGCTATCAAAACCACCAGACCAGGCCACCAGATACTCTGAGGCCGTGCTGTTATAGGCGACTGCCGGACGAAAGGCATTAAAATCGATATTGCCATCGGGACCGGTAGTACTGATACGAAAGTCGTTGTCTCCAACCTCAGTTCCCGTTGCTCCAGCCAGACGCTGACCAAAGATTTCACGGGCATTGTCAACCAGTGGTGCAATATTATCATCGCCAGACCACACTACCATATACTCATTATCGGTGGGATTATAAGCAACACTGGGTTGTTCAGCATTAAACCGCCGATCCTCGTCTTGTTCTGGACCCATATCGCTGATAAAGAACTCATTGGTGCCAACACGGGTACCGGTAGAACTCAAACGTTGACCCACAATCTCAAACGAGCGATCTTCGGCCAGATTACTTTGCCAAACGACGAAATATTCATCATCAGTGCTGTTGTAGGTCACTGCGGGATTACTTGGGCGATAATCCGAATCGTCAGGCTCTGCATCCTCATCGATACGAAAATCATCATCTCCCACGGCATCACCCGTCGCAGCATCCAGCCGCTGACCATAGATACCATAGAGAGACGGCAGATCAGAACCTTGTGAGATTTCTGCCCCCCAAACCACCAGATACTGATTCGTGCTGCTGTTATAGGCAACATCAGGTCCTGGTTCAAAAAAGAGGTCGTTAATCTCATCGTCATTGCCAATTTGACTCACACGAATATCATTCTCACCAACCTCTTCCCCGGTGGCGGCATCGATCCGCTGGGCGTAGATGGTAAACGGCCCATTAGGCTCGTCTTGACCAACCCACACCGCGAGATACTCGTTATCGGTGCTGTTATAAGCCACCTGTGGTCGTCTTGCACCAGTAGATGTCCCACCATCGGAACCCATATCACTGATACGGAAGTCATTCTCTCCAATCTCAAGATCATTCGTCGTGGAAATATCAGTGGTACCTAAAGCAGCAGAACTCTGTGTTGCTGCTAGACCAAGCAGACTCAGCGTGAGGACAATGAATACACCGACCAACCAGCGAGGACGTCCTCCTCGTTGTGAAACTATTCTCATAACCCATAGTCCTTTCTTTTGCTACCGTAGCAAGAACAGATTGGGAGATCGGTACTATACCATAGACACTCGACACGACCTCCCACCGTCACGACTTCTTATACACCAAAAATAGTTCGTATTTTATAACAATTTAGTCAGATATAGTTAAATACTGGGGTAAATTGTCACACCATGCAGCAAAAACCAGCGTATGTCACGATCCCACCCAAACAGCCATTGGACGGGGAGTCTTAGTCTCCCCGCTGTAATGTACGCCTCCATCTATCGGATAGTTAGTGGAAGGAAGACACGTGATGGGCCTCCTGGTGGAACGTCTGTTGTAGGACTGACGGTGGCCGTCGGCATGGCCGGATTCGTTGATGTTGCCGTCGCCGTCACTACTGGTTCAGATGTTGCCGTGGCTGTGATCGTAGGCGTGGCCGTCGCCACCGGTTCAGATGTTGCGGTCGTTATCAGTTCCAACGTAGGCGTGGCCGTGACTACCGGTTCCAATGTAGGCGTGGTGTTTGGCGTTGCTTGTGTTGGTGTCGCCGTCGGCACGATATCAGGTTGAGCATTCAAGCGCTGCCCATAGATCTCAAACTCTCCATCAACAAGATCACCAGTATTGTCATCGCCAGACCAGACCACCAAGTATTCATCGTTCAGACCATTGTGGGCAATGGAAGGAGAGAAAGCATTGTAGGCTTCATCGCCCTCAGGGCCCGTATCACTGATGCGGAAGTCATCAATACCAATTTCAGCAGCAGTGGTCCCATCCAGACGTTGCCCAAATATCTCGTACTCCTCATCCTCCATCACAATAGAAAAGTTATCAACTTCCCATGTAACCAAATATTCGTTGTTGCGGCTGTTGTAGCTCAGGGCTGGAAGTGAAGCAACATAAGCAGATTCAGGGTCAACAGAGCCAGTCGTACTAATCAAGAGATCATCTTCTCCTAATTCCATTCCATCTGGACTCAGACGCTGACCATAGATCTCAATGTTGATACCGATGATATCATCAAGACCACCCGACCAAACCACCATGTATTCCTGGGCAGTATTGTTGTACACAACCGCCGGGTTATTGACAGAAAAACTGAGATCGGGAAAAACCTGAAAATTACTAATGCGAAAGTCATCTGCGCCGATTTCCGTACCAGACGAATCGAGGAGTTGCCCATAAATCTCCTTTCCTGTATCAGGATCAAAACCATCCCACACCACTATGTATTCTTGATCAGCGCTATTAAAAGCTATATCAATTCCACCTGGAATCATCGTACTAATCGTAAAAATATCCCCTGTGACAGGCGTGCCTTGGGCACTCAGACGTTGACCGATCAACTCAGCCTCAGGGCCCGTAGCAATATTCCCTTCCCACGCAACCAGATACTCATTCGCCACACTGTTGTATGTTACAACAGGCCAGCGCCCCGTCACATCAGAGGCCTCGCCAATTAGAAAGTCGTTTTCCCCCACCTCAGCCCCCGTTGCAGCATCAATCCGCTGCCCATATAAACGTGGTACAACAGTTGGCTCAGAATCTCTGATGATGGTAGTACCTGTCCAGATTACGAGGAATTCATCGGAGGAATGGTTATAGACCACATCAACACCAAACACTCTGATATCTGGATTATCCCCACTCGATATCTGGCTAATCTGGAAATCGTTTGTACCAACTTCTTCTCCCGTTGTAGCATCGATCCGTTGCCCATAAATTTCAACTCCACTCCTGCCTTCATCAAAGCCTGGCCAGACAACGAGATATTCGTTATCGGTGCTATTGTGGGCAACAAAAGGCGAACCAGCTCCAAATTCTGTATCACCATCTGGTCCCATATCACTGATACGGAAATCATTCGCACCAACCTCATAACTATCTGTAGTGATTGCACGAACATCAAACCTCGACGTATCGCTAGCAGTACCGTATACCACAGAACTGGATAGACTGAACGAAATCATAACCAATACGATCAACGCTACTGCCAAACCTGCAAACTGCTTTGACACCATCACATCTTTCCTTTCCCAAGGAGATCAAGTATCACTGGAAGTGTGTAACCCTCAACTATAGAGACGAGTCAGCGCGTCACAATTTCACCGTTTCCAATGACAACTTTGTCATCTATGACCACATAAAGACTCAAACAAGGAAGTCATAATCATAACGAACGACTCTACGCTACCCAGCCTTTTGGTAGCAGAATCTTTGCAGAAGAATTGTGACCGTAGATGTCACAACATGCTGCTATACTACAAGTACAAACGTTCGCAATTTGAGAGGTATGGAAGATGAACTCAGGTACCGGTACCATACAACAACAAATCAATATGGCACTGACACACCATAGTGAGGATGGGCCACTAGTACGTGAGTTAGCCCAAATTGCAGAAGAACCTGACTTCAGTCGGTTCGCGGCACATTGGGCACCAGCACTCTATGAGCGAAATGCTATCTTCTTTGAGAACTTCCTGGTTCGTCACCTTGATTCATTTCGTCACCATACGATTATTGAAAAGCTGCTACTACAGGCTGAGGCTGATGGGCACGATAGCTTGTTTCAAGGGCTATATCGCAAGGTTGTGAACGAGGAACGTTGGAATGCGGAATTATATACATTGACCAACTCATCGGAATCTGATGATATGATGCTACGTGCAGTTCGACGACGCACCTTCCGTGGCATGTGGTTTGGCCTGAGCGAGAAGACAGCCCTGGCCATCTATCATCGCAATCCTGATCTCTTTGGGAGCATTGTTTCAGACCACGTCCGTCGTCGGTGGAGGCGCAGAGGTTCAGAGGATTTTGCCTCTTTGCGTCAAGCAGCCATGGACCGAGGTGACGGTGCGTTTGCGCTCACTATATTTCGTACAATCGCCGACGAGACAATGTGGGCTACCGAGATACGCCATCTGCTTCGGTTGAACCTTCCATCCAAACAGATAGTAAGCGCACTTCAGGATCGACATCCTACAAACGTCTGGCAATTTGATGCTGATGTGCTGATTGAACTCGTTCGACACTACGGTTCAGCAGTACTCCCCTACCTTGAACAGGGGTCTTTCTATAATATAGAAGGTAACTGGCAGACGTTGCTTGATGCAGTACGAAAAACAGGTAACGAGGCAGCCTACTGGCGAATCTTCTTGCGTATTGGGCATCCTGATGCCTGGAACAAAGCGTTACGTGTGCTGCTTGTATCACCCATCGATGATGCCACACTACAGACGACGCTCCAACACTGCATACCAACATCGGAGAATATGAGATGGCGACTCGATAACGACACTGCGCTACAACTCTACGAACGGCTGCCAGATACGGCCAATCCGCTTCTTGAGAGATTTGTCTATGAGAGTAATTGTGAACTCTGGTCAGCAGCGGAATCCAGAAACGACGAAGAGTTGCTCAATTTTCTCTCATTCCGTGCCATAGAGCACTGCAATAGACTGGCTTGGCACGAGTCTCTCTCGTCTGACAACCAACCAACATACGGATATGGTCAAAAAGACCTCCGGCAAATAGAAGCCTTAAGCAAGCTGGTAGTGGCCCGATTCGACCGGCTCGTTACAGAATCACCTGCCCTGTATGTACGCCATGCAGCAGCAACACTCAGCTACATCGAGCCACATCAAATCTGGAATTTCAAACGGAGTCGCAGACACAACCCGATTATAGTTGCTGTCGCTACACAGCACTACACAGCCTGGTTGGCCTCACCTGAAGCAATATGTGAGTTGCTCGAGTCACCAAGTATCTTTGTGCAGCTTCTCGGTCTTGAATTCCTCAGCCAAGGCGGGAAAGATGCAGCACAACGTATCGTTGAAAATATCCGCGTGCTGCGAGCGTTGCTCTTTGGTCATGCACTGATCAGCACCAAAAAGCTCGTTTTGATCTGTCTGGAACAAGCTGCACAACAGAATCAGGCTACAGCCGCTGTCGTATTGCCACTTCTGGCAGAAGCAATTGATGTGCGCGGAAAGTGTGCAGTAGACATGCAGGCAATGGTCAGCATGGTGCGCTTGCAACATGCGCTGGTGGAGGGGTAAGCATGGACGTTACACTTGCCTACAACCAGCATACCAGTTGCACAACCTCGCTCACCAGTTCCGCGTTGTCATTTGCAACCAACCTGCAGCGTCCACCAGTATCCTTTCAGGGACAGGTACGTGAGCCACTCTTGCTCAGACAACTCCTGTTGGCACTGCACGAAGTCGTGATGAGCGACTATACGCTGGACATGCTCGAGTTGCTGCTCGATCCGGTCATCACCGTGCATCCTGATAGCCTCTTCTTCGAGGCATTTAGCAACGACGAGTCATCATATGTACGGCTTGATGCGCCATCAGACTGTTTCATCTCGGAAGCGACACCAAGCTACGGGACAACGAATATCGATTTTACATGGGCCTTACGAGATGCACTCTCGCGTATGCGTTCATCCCGTACTACTACTTTCAATGTCGGGGCAGGCGGCCTGGCGGTCACAACCGCAGGGCCTGGTGGCGGGATGCATCTTGAGCAGAAGGTGCGACTCCCGGAAAGCTGGCTCAAAGGCTTTTTGCAGGTACAAAGCGCCATGGCCCTGCGTCCACTGCTGTTCGATGTGCGCCCTGCCGATCTGCTTACGGCCATAGCTGTCTTTCAGGACCAGCGTCCGCCGCATCCACCGCATGGGCTGCGCTACGAACTAAAACATGGGCAACCTGTTTCACTTCTGGTTGAACCATGGGATACCCAGGTCCAATTCAAGGGAAGCCATTACGATGGGTACGAGCGGACGATTCGTGTATGGGGGCGCAAACGACTGGATCTGCTACGATATGTTTTGCCCTACGCAGATCGAGTCACGGTCGGGCTATTGGGGCGCGGCCTGCCACATCTGTACATCTGCCATTGCGGACAGTATCGCTTTACGCTGGTCTTGTCTGGCTGGACACAGAATAGTTGGTCGATTGGGAGTGCTTTTGATGAACTGGCACCACGCGGCGAGCTTCATCCTGAGCAAACCGCAGCCGTCTATGCCAATTTGGTACAGCATCTCGTGGCTTCACGTCGCCGCATTGCCGACGAAACTGGATTACCAACAGCGACCGTGGAGCATGCCCTGTATCGCCTGTGTTGCTCAGGCCGCGTCATGGTTGAGCCAGGCGGTAAACACTACCGATTGCGCGAACTCTTTGCCGAACCACTGGATACAGAGACGCTCTTTGGTTCGGATCAGCGCGGTGCTCAAGCCCGCCAACTGATCGAAACGGGTGCTATCACACTCGAAAGCATTGTGCCACCTGACCCAACCGGTGCTGGTCGGCGCGAGCACAAAGCGACCGCACGCGTAGTCAGCGATGGTGAGCATCAAGCTATTGCTGCGGTTGATCTTGATGGGCGACTGCGCTTTGGTAAGTGTAGTTGTGCCTTTTTTCAGCGGAACATCATGTCCCGCGGTCCATGTGAACATATCCTGGCGACACGTTTGTTGCTCGATCAGCATCTTGCAAACGAGCCGACGAGTCCCAGTTTCGCCGAAGGCGAAGGTCACCAACGTTAGCCATGCATGCTGCGGTGTTACGCCGCGGTGGGGTATTGTGCCCTTCACAGCTTCGCGGGATCCCCGGCTCGAACATGCGGGGGCCCACTCCGACGCGAGTTTGTAACGTGGTGACCTTCGCCCAATACTATCTTTGAAGTGTCTTTCAGGGGCATCGCTGATGTTCAAACAAATTACTCAGCTGATCGATCAATTGTTTCGTCGTACAGCTATGGATGACTGGTTTACCGAATGGGAACGCGAACGTGAGCAACGACGCCAAAAGCGTATTGCCCGACGCGAACGCGCCAAAGCCCGTGATCGGACCACATTTGGCGAAGAGATATGGGGTGTTTCAATACAGCACCGTGATGCCCAGACCGACCCATCACGGCTGGCCCGCTATGATCTGCCGGTGCTCCAGAATGAAGCGGAACTCGCAGCGTGGCTGGGCATCACCCGTGAACGGCTGCGTTGGTTCACCCACGACCGCCCTGCTGATTTGGTCTGGCATTATGTCCGCCACACTCAACCAAAGCGAAGTGGTGATACTCGCGTCATCCTGGCACCCAAACGCGAACTCAAAGCACTACAGCGACGGGTACTACACGACCTACTTGACCGCGTTCCGCCAACCGAAGCCGCGCATGGCTTTCGCCCCGCACACTCAATCAGCACGAATGCGCGACCGCATGTTGGGCAACAGATCGTGCTCAATCTGGACCTCCAAGATTTTTTTCCTACTATTACCTACCCGCGGGTGCGTGGTATCTTCATCAATCTTGGCTACAGCTATTCGGTTGCATCAACATTGGCGCTACTCTGCACAGAGCATGATCGGGTGACGTATGAGCGCGATGATCGATGCTACTACATTAGTGTGACACCACGGGCCTTGCCGCAAGGTGCACCAACGAGTCCGGCGCTGGCCAATCTCGTCGCAGCCCGCCTCGACCGGCGGCTGATTGGCTTGGCGCGGGCATCTGGCTGGACCTATACACGCTACGCTGATGACTTGACCTTCTCGGGTAATGATCGAGAATCCGTTGGGAGCTTGCTTAAAATGATAAAACAGATCATTACTGAAGAGCACTTTACGGTGCATCCCAACAAAGTACGTGTCACCCACCATTCACAGCGCCAGATCGTCACAGGGTTGGTCGTGAACGACACCGTAAGCACACCCCGACAGCTGCGACGGCAACTTCGCGCTATCCTCCATAACGCGGCACAAACCGGGCTGGAATCTCAGAATCATGAGAAGCATCCTGAGTTTCGAGCATACCTGGCAGGGATGATTGGCCATGTGACGGCTGCGAATGCGGCACAGGGGCAACAACTCCAAGCGGCATTGCAAAAGGTTCGTGATTAGACCAGGTGTAGGTTTGTGTATAATGTGGCCTTGTTATATCGATATTGAAACAGACAACACGTATCAACATGATACAGGACGTGTGTTCATTATTATTTTTACGATGAGATAACAGGGAATACATTATGAATAACTCACTTACATCAGCACAGCGTCAACATCTACGTCGTTTGGCACATCACCTCAAGCCTGTTCTCCATGTCGGCAAAAATGGGCTAACTAGCAATATCTACAACACTTTGCATCGGGAGCTTGATGCCCACGAACTGATCAAGATTAAATTTGTTGATTTTCAGGATCAGAAAAAGGAGATGGTTGAGGATCTTGTTCAAGAGTCACAGAGCGAACTGATTGCCATTATTGGTAATATTGCGATTCTCTATCGACAACATATCGATATTGAACAACGACAAATTGAACTACCTGAATAAGCTATTGAATTGTATGTAAGAGAAAAAAGAGACGAAAGGAGGAGAAGAGAACAAAGAACCAGTGGAGTGGAGTTGCTGTTCAAACTGGCCCCCGTAGTGCTGCTGCTTTTGAGAGGCAAGCACTACGGAAACCAGCGTTGTAGGTTACGTGTACCATGTTGAACCTACTTCCATCACTATGCCATTTGAAGGAGGCTGCGAGCATAGCGAAGGCGGCGTACTACTCCCGGCGCATCAGTGTTCTTCTGCTGAACACAGCGCTCTAAAATACGGATCTCTGCGTCATAATCGCCACGTGTGTGATAGACCTGAGCCAATTGCTTGTAATACCATGGTGCAACACCAATCTGATCTATCTGGTTTTCCGCTTCAACAGCATCCACCAAATGCAATAATAAATCTTCGGCCTGAGCAAACTGCCCACGGTTAATGAATGAAACCACCTGAATACCATAATCGGTGTAGTGTCGTCCTCGATAAAAGCCTGGTCGATCTTGCATAATTGTGTTCCTTTCCTTTGTTGATCCACTATAAAAATATCTTACTCTATAGAACGAAGAAATACTCTAAAAAATACTACGAATTTCTCGCAATTTTGTTACATTTTTCGAGCACCCCGTTCGTGAAATAGCGCACAAAGACGCCAGGAAACACATCCTGGCGTCATCGGCGATGTACAAGCATTATTATACTATATTTACAGCCAATGTGCCTGAGCAACTTCCATATATTTGGAGTCATATGGAGTCAGTAATGAGACGAGACCTGTGGGATCACTATCGGCGGGATTGAGCCACACAGCTTCCAGTTCACGTGGAAGAATAACTGGCATACGATTGTGGTAGTTCTGCAGCAAGTCGTTGGGTGTAGTGGTGATTATGGTATAGGTTTTGAGTTGGTTGCCTTCGATATCAGACCAGATGCTGTAGAGACCAGCAAAGGAGAAGATTGACGAATCCTTTAATGTAAAGCAGTATGGACGTTTCTTGCCATCTTCCACACGCCACTCATAAAATCCCTCTGCCGGAATAAGGCAACGCATCTTCTTGAATGAAGAACGAAACGAGGGTTTCTCAGCGACAGTTTCTGCACGAGCATTGATCAAGCGGCTGCCAATAGCCATGTCTTTTGACCATGATGGTATGAGACCCCAGCGCATGAACTCAAGCTGGTTCACTCCTGCTTGATCCTGCGTCACAATGGGCATAGTCTGCGTTGGGCGTACATTGGCATTTGGTCCTAGAGAGAGAGTTGGCTGATCAGCACCATACCGCTCTGGAAGGTGTTCAACGTGTTGTATGCTATATCGCCCACACATAGGTTACCTCCATTCACAAGGTACATGATTCTTTTTATATTGGACCCCACATTATAGCACAATTGTTCTTATGCAACAAGTCAGACTCAGTCTTTATAGGGATCGTGTACCTCATCACCTGCCATGGCAACTCCCATCGGCCGTAGGGTATGTACAACTCGAATGGTACCCTCGTGAGCATCCAACACCTCTGGTAACCGCCGATAGACATGCGGACTTTCATCTGTCCCAGCGCCACGCAACTCAACCCCTTCACGTTTCAACCACTCTAGCATCATCTCACGAGAAATCTGGCCTGGTTTGACCACTTTCCGCACACGCCGACCATTTACCTTGGTCCAGCGCATCCGCCCCGCTGCTTGGGTACGGCTCATTACGCGACCTGCCCCATGGACCGTGCTGTATAAAGACATCTGAGACTCAGGACTTTCAACGCCCTCAACTATCGCGCTGACATCGCCCATTGAGCCACCCACAAACCCACGCTGTCCTGGCCATGCGGGTGTTGCCCCTTTTCGCACCACCACGACATCTTCACCATTATGTTGCTCAATCCAGGCATAATTGTGGTGATTGTGAACTTCTTCCGTAATCCGGGCACCGAGAATCTCAAGGATTTGATCGACTACAAAATCACGACCGGCATACGCATAACGCCCCGCCAGATTCATGGCCTGCCAGTATGCCTGCCCAAGATCACTATGCAAAGAGATCACGGTTGGAGGCTGATCCATGCTCTCCCCTGGCGCTTTGTCATCAAATGCACGTCCCGCTGCCAGATTGAGAAAGCCGCTAGCCGTTCGGTGTCCCAAGCCACGGCTCCCAAAGTGGACCCCGACCCAAACCCAGCCAGACTCGTCCTCGAAAATATCGCAGAAATGGTTTCCTGAACCAACTGTGCCAAGCTGCTCACGAGCAAGCGATTTGAGCTTGCCCACGGCAGGAACATCCTGCCAGGTGGGATCATCAAACAACTCATGGTCCTTAACCAACCCACTGGTTTGCCCCACACCAAAGACGACCGTTTCCGCAATAGAGTCCATCACTTTTTTAATCTGTGGACGCAAATCATCAGCACGAATATTGGTACGAACACCTTTTAAACCACAAGAAATGTCGTAGCCAACACCACTGGGTGATACCGCATCGCGATACGCCACAACCCCCCCAATAGGCTGTGAATAGCCATAGTGGTTGTCCGCCATGAGAGCAGCCCCTGCTGCCTGTTCGTGATCTGCACAGCGCTTAATTTGTGCGATTGTTTTCTCTTCTGACGAACCCCATACCGGGATACCATCGATCAATTGTGCGCTCAATGGAATACTCCTTCCTAATCATAATTTGGTACAATCTTTAAATTTAGTCGCTCATTTCCAATGCTTCACCACAGTACTTGCAATACTCTGCATCAAGATCGTGGCCCATACGACCACAGCCATGACAAGCATTGGCTTCGTGATATGCTTTGGTAGCACGTGAAAGCTCAACCGAGACAATGCCCGTAGGTACCGCAATAATGCCGTATCCCATCACCATCAGTACACTGGCCAACAAACGACCAGAGGCAGTTTGGGGAATGATATCACCAAAACCAACGGTTGTAAGAGTCACAATAGCCCAATACATGCTCATAGGAATATTGGTAAATCCATGTTCTGGACCTTCGATCAGATGCATGGCAGCACCAACAATCACGGTCACTGATAAAACGGTAAGCAGAAAGACCGTTATCTTAGGTTGACTGGCTCTGAGCGCAGTAACAAGAATATTGGCCTCTCGCACGTATTTTACCATTTTGAGAATGCGAAACAAACGGAGCAAGCGTAATACACGAATAACAATCAGTGATTGAACACCCGGAATAAGGAGGGCAAGATAGGTAGGAATAATTGAAAGCAGATCCACAATACCAAAAAAACTAAAAGCATAGCGCAGTGGGCGGCGAACTGACAAAAGCCGCAGTACGTACTCCACGGTAAAAAGAAGGGTAAAAATCCATTCAAGTGTAAGAAACAACAGACTGTACTGGTCTCGAAGTGACACCACACTTTCAAGTATAACCACCAGAACACTGGCCAAAATACAGATGATAAGCATGACATCGAAGAATTTGCCCAGTGGTGTGTCTGCTTCAAAAATAATACTATGGAGCTGTTGTTGCCAAGGTGCTAATGTTCCATTGTCCTTCATCATGCATACTCTCCTAGATCACAAATTGACGAATGCTGAATAATAAAGCGAAAATACTACAAAGGCAAAGATCGAGGCCAGATCGAGGTAGGATGACACAAAGATACAAACGTACCGCTTTTCTCTTGATATAGATAACCTCTGGTATAATATATAATATAGCGATCTGACCAACCAAACTATAGCAAAGCATAGGATAGAGCAAAGAACAGCCTGTATGCTCAACCTTTTCCGTAGTCGTCTCTTTTTGGCCATCACAACGGGCCATTTTGTCGTCGATATTTTCAATAGCATCGGCCCTGTGCTTATGGCAGTTCTTGCCACATCGCTCGGACTAACTAACGGTCAAATCGCTTTTGCGCTCACATGGTACATCCTCCTCGGATCATTAACACAACCACTCTTTGGCTGGATCACCGACCGCTTTCCTGGACGCCCATCGCTTCTGGCCGGACTAGGTACCATCTGGATGATTGTGTTTCTAGGGCTTATGGCATTTCAAACAAGCTGGATGCTCATCTTACCCTTCTTTTTGCTCGCATCACTTGGCTCAGGACTTTTTCACCCAATTGGAACAGCCACAGCCTCGGCAGTGCATCAAGCACGAGCAGCAACTGCCACATCTGTATTTTTCTTCTGCGGACAGATTGGATTAGCTCTTGGGCCGGCTCTGGGCGGATGGCTGTTTGGTAACGAAAATATTCTTGGCATCCTGCCACTCTGCGCTATTGCGCTTATACCAGCACTGCTTCTCATCACAGCGCCAACAACACCTCCAACACCAGAAGAAGTAGCAACTAAAACCAAGAAATCGCTGCATCCGTCGATCAGCATCACCCTATTTGCGATTGTCGCATTTATTATGCTTGTAGCTCTGAGATCGACAATACAAGCCGTTTATGTCGCGTTTCTGCCCAAACTCTTCGCTGACCGAGGGTGGGAGTCATCAGATTTCGGCTTGCTTGCGGGGATCTTCATGTTTACTGCAGCGATTGGCAATGTTATCACTGGTGAAATAGCAGACCGTTACGGTATGCGGGCAGCCACAGTCTGGCCACTATTGCTCAGCATTCCTGCAGGTCTGTTATGTCTATGGGCACCCACCGTGAGTCTTGCCTTTATTGCCAGCGCCGTTGCTGGTCTGCTCATCTGCGGGCAACACAGCATCCTCGTTGTCCACGCCCAAAAACTCCTACCAACCAAGCAGGGGTTTTCCGCAGGACTGATCCTCGGATTTACTTTTGCTGCTGGAGGTGTCGGGACCTGGGTCGCCGGCATAACGGCGGATCAGGTTGGTTTATTGCTCGTAATGCAAATCGTGACCTTGCTTGCGCTCCCAACTGCCTTGTTTGCACTAACACTGCCTGGACGATCCGCCACAATAATACCGCCCCCTACAGATCCTGCTACATCAAC
>JBCDFA010000192.1:0-14227 GCA_039178835.1 Chloroflexota bacterium | reverse complement strand
TCACACACCTCTTCGAAACCGTTTCCATTGAGCAAGCACGCGTAAAGCCGGACCCAGAGTCATGGTCGATGCTCGAAGTTATCAACCACCTGTACGACGAGGAGCGTGAAGACTTTCGGACACGTCTGGAATTCCTCCTCCACCGCCCAGACACCGATTGGCCAGCCACCGATCCCGCAGGTTGGGTTACTGCGCGAGCTTACCAGCAACGCGATCTGCACCAGTCCATCGCCAACTTCAACGCTGAGCGACAGCACTCCCTGCAATGGCTTCAATCCTTGGAGACACCCGACTGGACCCAATCACGTCGGCATCCCAGCGGCTTTGTGCTGCAGGCAGGCGATCTGCTGGCCTCGTGGGTCGCCCACGACCTGCTCCACATTCGCCAGCTGATCGAGTTGCGCTATCATCTAACCATACAGGAAGCCCAACCATACAGTGTGTTGTATGCAGGCGACTGGTAGATATGTAAAAAAGGAATGCCTGAGCCAGATAAGAATCAGAAGCGTTTAACGAGAGCACTGCGGCAAGCCAAACCCAGAACGGCGACTCAGGATCATTGGAGAAATCAATAGCAGTATGTTGCGACTCGACGCTGAACGGCGGGTGCGATGTGAGAACCCTTCACTCATCGCTATCTTTGACCACCAGGCCAAAAATCGACACAAGCTGGAGCGCCTGAGCAGAGTCGACGATCACTCCCTGCAATTCGTAGGGGCTGATCTGAATACCATCAATAGTTGACCCACGCAGATCGGTCCCGGCCAGCTTGGCACCTCGAAAATCGGCCCGGGTCAGATCGCAGTTGTGCAGCACCGCACCAGACAGATCGCTGTTGCCAAAGGATGCTTCACGGAGCAAACAACGCTCGAAGCGTGAAGACTTCAACGTAGCATCACCAAACTGTCCCCATTCCACATTGCAATCGCGCCACACCACATCCTGACCATCGAACTGAGGCAGATTGATGCCCAGCATACGACATCCGCTGAACTCTACCCGCCGCACATAGCACTTCTCAAACGTGGTGTTGGCAAAATCACAGGTATAAAACTGACAATCGATAAGCTGCCCTAAGGTAAGGGTGGACTGGCCGAAATTGATGTGCTTACAAACTACCTGCTCGAAGAGTACATCATCGACGGTTTGCGCTGACATGTCGGCATGTTGTAGCTGGACACGTTCAAACGAGCTGTTGTCAGTGAGTGATGCAGACTCACCAGCGTCCTCAAGTACATCCCACTCGATCTGTGGTGGCTGAACGGGCGTATTTGACGCGGCGCGTTTGCGGGGTGGCATAGCGGCTCCTCCTGGTCACAGTGGTCTGTGCTCCACTGATTACCATACATCCACGAGTCCAGTAGATAGTTTCTCGCTCAGGTGTTCTGATTATACCATGAGTTTTTGAATACGTGGGTGGGTTGGGAAAACATCATCAGTTCATTCACCTGGCTGATAGTGACTGTATTTCGTTAACATGTGACGAGGACTTACTCTTTGCAATAGAAAGACCAATAAGAAGCCAATCACACCTCCATACACCATACCCGGCAACATGATATCTACAAAGCGTCCAATTGTAGAACTACTACCAAAAACCTGTAGTTGGATAGGATTTATAACCCCATGTAGCAACGCCATAGTTCCCAGTGCAACAGGATGGGCGCACAACCAGATGATTGCTCCAGCAACATAACGCCGTAATACAAACCATTCAAGCAAACCTATCAACATGCCTACTGGTGCCCACACCAGCAACATACTCAACATATCCACAGGCAGAGGAGGAACATGGGTTAGAAGCCAAAAGCATATCCAACCAAAGGTAGTAACAAGCATCCACCAGGGGCTCCACCACACCACCTTCGGGAAGTAGGCGATACGCAATACGACCCACTGCGTCACACCAATACCACCCCAAATAGTCGCATGAAATAGCACAAAATCGATTAGGTCAGGGGGTAAGATAGATCCTGTAGTCGGATCAAAATAAAAGATATCAATTGCACTGATCGACAGAAGGATAATACCAATACCCCACCCAATGCTATAGGTCAGAAACCACACCAACCAGACAATGGTATCTCTAAGATAACGAAACATAGATTGTCCTTATGCTGGTATCAGAAGCACATAGTACGTTATCCCCTAAAAATCTAATCATCTTATCTAGCATATGGGGTAGACTGGAGCACATGAGGAGCATACTGCCGAATCGCACGAAATAACCTCCCATCAGGATTGCAATCAAACTCGTATAACGGTATCTCATAAAGTGTCCACGGATGTCGGCGCCGTCTGACTAGTCTACTTCGCCTCGCTGTAGGCGGTATCTGGAATAAAAGCAGGCTGGGAGTCATCAATCCACCTGTGACGCGGCGCACATTTGTCCAATCTGTAGTGACCTCATAATATGGACTGCGATAGTGGATTAACTGTGGTGTAAGCGACAAGCTAGTTTGCTGATAGTACAGACGTAAGATAGTAAACGACGCAGTCAGTGCAACATACAACCATCCTACAAAAAAAGCCAAGATTGGGCTCCAGAAACCAAGTAGCATAACCACCACAATACCACCGACGAGAAGTCCCAGGTAGACCTCCCGGCCTGGTGTGCTCTTGGCGCTGAACAAATAACCTGTATCCCCAGTGTAACTATTTTGAGACGTATGCATTTACCCTCCGTTTATTATCTTTAGATATGGAACTCTTTTCATATTGGAGGAACTCTTCTATAAGAATCTACGTATAACAAACCCTCAAGTTACATTTTCTATACGATATACCATTAATAGCCCAAACCAACTGACGACTGCTCATCAAGTCGTCCGTCATACTTTATCAAGCGTTCAAGCCATTCGAGGAAGGTAGGGCAATACCAACTATAGTCCCCTTGTAAATGCTCACCCACTATCCATCGATATATACCTGACGTTTGTTCTCCGGTTGCATCAAAGGCAAAACCCACTTCTCCTAAATCATCGAGATATGTTGTGCAGAACGCAAAGTAGCCGCGTTCATCAAGTCGGATTCCATCTTCTTTGACAATGTGCGTTCCGCCTGAAATAAACCCATAGATGTCGACCATCAATTGGGGTTCTCGCGAAATACCTGCCCCAGCATAACACTCGATAAAATCAACATACCAATGGTCATTCCGCAGAAATGGGTAGAGATCAAAGAACTCTTCGATCTCTTTCGCAAGAGCAGGGACAGGAGCAGTTGGGTGTCGTGGTCCCTGTCCTACATCTGCACCACCAAACTGGGCAAACTGATGCATAAGAGAATGGATATCCATAGCAATCGAACTTTCATCAACGATTAGTTCCGTTGTAACTGGCACCAAGACTCTAGCTCATACAGGGCAAACTGTATTCTGGCTGTCACGGTACTGAGGAAGGAATATACCCATATCAATCGCAAGTACGATAACTCTGTCCCTCATCCATATGTCGTGCATACTCAAGAGCCACATTCAGCGCATCTGTTATCCGTTCTGCGCTGGTAATAATATACTGCAAACTTTGCTGTAATCTTTCAACATCTTGCTCTGCGCTAGCCAGAGTAGCTGTACCCTGAATCGCAATGACTGCCGTGCGAATTTCATTCACCTCAGCCAATAAGAATGCCTTTGGTTGTACCTGAAGCCAGTATTCAAAATGGTCGTGGTTCATTGGTCCCAACTCAGGCATTGTATTCTCCTCTTGTTTTGTGGGTATGGTTGAATTTCATCTTGGTACAATTACGATTATACCACTGCGCGTAGAAGCGCACTGCTGCCCATAAAACAGCGCAATGCAGCCCAAACAAGGCGAAAACAGGAAACGAACATCGTCTTTACGGCTCGGTGTCAAAAATATCTAAAAATATGGCTTCTTAGAGGAGAATATCAATAACAACCGAGGAAAAATACCGTTCACCGCCCAATGATCCAATGCCCCACTGTTGCCTTCGACAGGCTCAGGCAACCCACCGCCTCAACGCCCTAACGTCTACTGTACATCTCGCGGATGCTATCATCAAAGCTACGACGGCGACCCAGTGCATCGATCAGCCATGTGGGGGAAACACAAGTGTAATTGGCCCGATCACAGAAGGCAAACAGATCGAGGAGATCGCGGAGGTTGGGGAAAACAGGAGTGGAAAGCGTGCCACCAACTGCTAAAAGTCGCGAGTGGAATGGCAGAATCCGTCGTGGCTGGCCAGTCATCTGCATAATGCGTGTGTACGCGTCACGATACGTCAGATCATCGGGGCCACCAATATCAATGACGGTGTTTGTGGCTTCAGGGCGCTCCAGTGCCAGTGCAACGGTCCGCGCCACATCACGGATGGATCAGGGTGGTCAGTATTGGTCCACCTCGTCATGCATCACCAGGTACCCATTGTGTGGGACCAGTCGCAACAGATCCGCCTCCAGCCCCTTCCGACCACCACCAACGATCAACTTACCGTCTGTGTGGCGATCTTGCAGGCATTTGCCCATTCCCAACTGGGGTGGTGATCGATGTCACCGATCTCCCGCGATCCGTCCGACTGCCGGTGGCGCAGCATCTGATCGCCCAGCTCCAGCCCCACGGGTATCAGCACCTGCGTGTCCATGGCATCGACGCGGTCATCCCACCGATCCTGCATGGTACGACACATAATCGTAATTGACCCCGCTGGAGCTTGACGACCTGCGTACAATAGACGCCGGACGTTGGCATCGCTGGTGATCCGCGCCTGCGGTGCCGGGCTGCACCTCGCGCTTTTGCACGACATCCCCGCTTTCTGACCCTGGTGTCATGCGCCCATGCGATGGTTTTGCTACCGTCGCGTTCTCCAGTTGCTCCCCACACGCGTGTGTGGTGGTGTTATATTCGTGCGAAAGGAGCCCTGTATGACTCAGCAGCCGTCCAACATGATCCTGTGCCCGACCGCCCTCGCGGCGGTCCTGGCGGACCACCTGCCGGCGCATCCCACCTTCGCCTGCCCCTTCCCATCCGCCATCCATCCCGATGCGGAGGCCGTGCAAGCCCGCACCACCGCCTGGGCACAGCACTATGGTCTGTTAGCCACGGACGCGGAGGTGGCCCGGTTTACCAAACGGGCGTATGGCATTCTCATGGCCCATGCCTATCCGACCGCCGATTTCGAGCGGCTCGCAGTCATCGCGGATTGGAACACCTGGTTATTTGCGCTGGATGACCAGTGTGATGAGGAAACCCTGGGGCGCGATCTCACCGCCATGACGGTCGTGCATGACCGCATTCTGGCGATTATGGATGGGACCCGCCCGGACGCCACGGCACCCCAGTACCTGCATGCCTTCGCCGACCTGGTGGCACGGATGCACACGCTCCAACCTGCGGCGTGGCTCCAGCGCCTGCGGCGTGAGTTGGCGGCGTATTTTCGGGCCAACCACTGGGAATCGCACAATCGCATGGCGGGGATCGTGCCCACTGAGACCGATTATCTGACGCAGCGTCCCTATACGGGCGCGGTGTATTGCTACATCACCTTGATTGAACTCGCCCAGCAGATCATGCTGCCGGATCATGTGATGGCCGATCCGACGATCCACCGGATAGCCGAAATTACGAACCAGTCGATTTGCTGGTCCAATGATTGCATCTCGCTCCAGAAAGAGCTGGCCGGGGGCGATGTGCATAATCTCGTTTACATCCTATACTATCACGGCTGGTCGCTCACGGACGCGATCCAGGAGGTCGTCCGGCGGCACGATGCCGTCGTGGCCGAGTTTGTGACCTTGCGCGACCAGACTCCGGCTGACCCCACGGTCCAGACATATCTGGACGGCATGGCCGCATGGATGCGCGCCAATCTGGAGTGGTCTGCCGCGACCAGCCGCTATCATCCACGATTGGATGCCCATCATCTTGGACGCTAATCACACCCAATTCCATCTCGTCCTCCGCTGGTTGTTTCCCCTTCTCAGCGGATTTGCCATGGTGTTTGGGCTCGGGGGTTGGTATTTTGCCGACCCCGAGACCATGATCAACAGTAGCGTGATTGCTATCGTGGCGCTTATTGTCGGCACGATGGCAATCACCGATAGTACCCAGCGCAACCAACGCCAGGCGGCCCTGTGGGTGGGGGGTGCATTTCTCATGGCGGTCCCCCTGATGACCGCCGTCCAGCCATTTCTGGTGATGAACAACGCCATGGTGCCGATGATGGTGGGCCTCATGCTCCTGCAGTATGGTCCCCAACAGACGACGCGGTTGGCGATGATCCTGTGCGCGCTGACGGCGGTGGTGACCGCGCTCTGCGGCACGTTGATGCCGCTCCTGTTCTCGTTCCCAACCCAACTACCGACGACGCTCATATATGCGCTCCAACTCAGCTCGTTTAGTGCCACCACGGGCATTATCTTTCTGTTGACCGGCCAATTCTGGCAACAACGGTCGGATGCCCTGTCCCGTCTCCAGACCGCCAATACCCAGCTCGACGCCGCCAATGCGACGCTCTATCACACCAATCAACAACTCGATGCCGCCAATAATTCGTTACGCGATCTGGCGCTCCGGGACCCCCTCACTGGGCTGTTTAATCGTCGCTATGTGGATGAAACGCTGGATCTGGAGATCTATCGCGCCCAGCGGAGTGGGCTCCCCATTGGGGTGCTCCTGATTGACCTGGATTACTTCAAACAGGTCAATGATACCTATGGACATGATGCCGGGGATACCCTGCTGCAAGTGGTGGCGGACGTGTTACAGGACCAGGTCCGCAGCGGCGATATTGTGGCCCGCTATGGGGGTGAGGAATTTCTCATGGTGTTGCCCGGCATCCCCTATCCGCCGCTGGCGGAACGTGCTGATCGCATCCGCGTGGCCATCCAACGGCTCCAGGTGGTGCATGCCGGACAGGACCTGGGCCAACGCTCCTGCTCGATTGGGGTGGCGCTGTATCCTGACCATGGCCCGGAGAGCACCACGATCATCAAAGCGGCTGATGACGCCCTCTATGCCGCCAAAGCCGCCGGACGTAATCAGGTGGTGGTGGCCACCGCGCTGGCGGCGCAGCCCCATGTGGGAACCGACACCCTCACACCTTAGACCGCGGTCGGAACGACCGCATACCGCATAGACAGAACCACGAAGTCCACAGCCGTCAGGTCCGCGCTCAGCCGATCTGGGCCTCCGGTAACGAGTCGTGCCGGTCAGGACCGGATTCGCCTGATTGAAGTGATCTAGGTACCCCACAGCCGTCCTCCTCCGCGGCCAGGAACCAGGGCATCATGATATCGGCCCGTTCGCGTTGCCAGACAATGGTGATGGTACCATGGGTCGGCGGATCGGTGGCGGTATCAAAGGTGGGGTCTTGCACCCACTGTCGCTCGTAGAGCAGCGCAATGCAGCCCAAACAAGGCGAAAACAGGAAACGAACATCGTCTTTACGGCTCGGTGTCAAAAACATCTAAAAATATGGCTTCTTAGAGGAGAATATCAATAACAACCGAGGAAAAATACCGTTCACCGCCCAATGATCCAATGCCCCATCGTTGCCTTCGACAGGCTCAGGCAACCCACCGCCTCAACACCCTAACGCCTACTGTACATCTCACGGATGCTATCATCAAAGCTACGACGGCGACCCAGCGCATCGATTAACCACGCTGGAGCAACGCAGGTGTAATTGGCCCGATCACAGAAGGCGAACAGATCGAGCAGATCCCGGAGGTTGGGGAAAACAGGAGTCGAAAGCGTGCCCCCAACTGCCAAAAGTCGTGAATGAAGCGGCAGAATCCGTAGTGGCTGGCCAGTCATCTGCATAATGCGTGTGTATGCGTCACGATACGTCAGATCATCGGGGCCACCAATATTGATAACTGTGTTGATAGCTTCGGAGCGCTCCAGTGCCAGTGCAACGGTCCGCGCCACATCGCGTATGGCGACAAATGAGTGCAGTCCTTTGCCATTGCCGGGGATTAAGCCAACACCAAACTGCTGAACATACTGCTTGAGCGGGACCAGATCGTTGCCAAAGGTTTCCTGAAATGACGATGGGCGAATGATGGTGTAGCATAAACCACTGGCTTTGAGTGCCAGTTCGGCAGCATGTTTGTAGGAGAGCAACATCACCTCACTCGCACCTTCATCAGCCTTCAACGCCGACACAAAGACAAAGTGTTCCACACCAGCCTCCTTGGCAGCGGCGATCAGGTTTTGATTGCCCATTCCATCGATATGGCCACCACGAGTATTCCGGTCAAACGGGTTACTCTGGGCCGTTGTAATGACCACTCGAATGTCAGCGAGAGCGCGACGGAGTGAGCGCGGATCGCAGAGATCACCAACGTCGAATTCGACGCCAAGCGACCGCAGATACTCGGTGCGCTTGCCGCTGCGGACCAAGGCACGCACTGGTTCACCGTTTTTCACAAGCTCAGCAGCGACAGTGCTACCAAGCAACCCTGTTCCACCAACCAAGAGGATTGTCATAAGCGATGTTGTGTTCGAAAGACTATCAGTGATGGGTAATGGCACCAACTCATCGTAACAACCGATTGATCATGGTGCGTTGAGCACGGAGTTCAAACGTGTCGTCCAGCATTGGTAAACTGGCCTGGCCGTAACGACGCTCCAAGGCTAATGTAATCAAATGATCGGCAAATTGAGGATTCTTGGGGAGCAATGAACCATGGAGATAACACCCAAAAGCATTGTTGTAGATCGCGCCTTCCGTACCGTCTTCTCCATTATTTCCGTTACCAACCAATACACGGCCAAAGGGGCGTACACCTTTCCCAAGAAAGGTCTGACCGCTATGGTTTTCAAACCCGACAAGGCGGACTGACGAGGTCTGATGAGGTTGAGTGTTATCTGGTCCGGTACGCATACTGTCGACTTCTATCACCACATTGCCGATCATCCGTACATCCTCGCCAACGGAATGAATATCGAATGCGCCGACGCCTGGCAATTGCTCACCGGTATGTGTGACAAAGTAGTGGCCAAGGAGCTGGTAGCCCCCACAGATCGCTAAAACCACCAGTCCATCGTCGATAGCTTCACGCAATGCTGGTCCCTGGCGATGCACAAAGTCGTCGGCGATCAAAGCCTGGTTGCTGTCCTGACCACCACCAAAGAAGACAATATCGTGGGAAGGCCAATCGACTGTCGCGTCAATGCCAATCGGCACTATATCTGCCTCGATACCGCGCCAGAGACACCGCTGCGTCAGGGTGATGATGTTGCCACGGTCTCCGTAAATATTCATCTGTTCAGGATAGAGATGGGCAATGCGTAACTGCTGGGCCATAATCAAAACTCCGTCATAACACACTCTCGATATTGTATACCAAAACGACAGAACAGGGTATCGAAAACTGTTCTGCCGCTTTGCAAAAAATATACAATGTAGCGATCAATCGTTCACAGCAAGTGCCTTGAGTTCTTCAACTGGTTCGCCCAACTGTTCATCCACCCATGCGCCAAAATGCGGATATCGCAACTCAATACCAAGTTCTTCCTTCATACGTTGATTGCTCAAACGAACCGATGCTGCCGACATCCCCACAACCGAGGGGTCCATACCAGCAAAAAGCACTTGATCCGCAGGTCGCTCACGTGGTGGCACCATCCCAAGACGTTGGCGCACGGCACTGTAGAAATCGATGGCGCGAGTTGGCTCATCATCAGCAGCATTATAGAGCGCGCCAGGCTGACCATCCTGCGTTACCCGATCAAGAATTGGGACCAGATCATCAACATGAATACGCGACATATAATTCCGCCCATCGCCAATCATTGTGGCGGTGTTGCTGGCAATCGCTTCAATGAAATCACGTTCGGGGCCGTAGATAAAACCGACGCGCAGGATTATTGCAGGAAAGTGGTGCTGGCGAACCAATTCCATGATGGTTTGTTCAGCCTCGATCATCACTTCGCCGAGCGGATATTCCGGCGAAACTGGGTCATCTTCAGTCAACCAGGCATCACCACGGCTACCATATGGCGAAATGTTGCTTGTAAACACATATGCCTGCACAGTACGAGCACGCGAACAAGCTGCTATCAGATTTTGATTGCCTTCAACAGCGACGCGCCGTACCGAGCCGTTCTCAATAACCATACGGGACGTGAGATTGTAGACATATTCAATACTATGTGCCACACCGATAAGACTTTCAGGATGGGTAACATCACCTTCCCATACCGACATACCCTGCTGTGCGAGTCGTTGTACTACATCTGAGTCAGTGCTACGTACCAGACCACGAACATAATGACCATGGCTTAACAAATGTGCTGCTAGCCGTGAGCCGGTGTAGCCAGCGGCACCAACAATTAAGTAACGTCCCATAGGTTTCCTCGTGTTCGCACGTGTGCGGGAACGACGAATAGTCGAAGAGGGGCTACAAGAGAGGTCGAGTCCCGCATTCGGATTTGGCAGTCTACTCCGTTGAGGTATTCGATGCGTATCAGTATTTATTTGAACGGAGATTTCTCTATTGTACCATGCTGTATCAAGGGGAGGTAATTAGGATTACAAAGCCATATACTTATATGAAATCTCGACACAAATACTGTAGATTATAGTCACACAGAGCGCAAAAAAGGAGCATACTCGATGAACGAAATACTCATGCAGATTATTGTTGATCAAATTCTTTTTCTTGACTTAAGCGACAATGAGGTCATTGATCCAGACACAGTTGTGGCTCAACTCGAACAGATTGTCTACGCTCTCCAGAAATTGGATCAGAAAGAACAGGAGGTTTTTACCGCATACATTGATCAATGTATTACAAATGAAAACAACCAAGATCGGATAGATACTCTTCGTTCGATACCAGATAATCTCTTCAGACCCTGAAGGTTGAATCCTCACAATCAAAACCTTTAGGGTCTGTTTTGTAATCAGTCAGGACTTCTGCATTTCAAGACCCTAAAGGTTTCAGTCTATTTTATAATCAGTCAAGACTTCCACACCTCAAGACCCTAAATGTGTTACTCGGAAGTCCGTTCCCTAAGATCTTGCGGCAACGCCTCAAGAGGATCACCGACACCCGCCAATTCCACCAGACCTTTTGGCGTGGAAAGCGTGAGCCGGAGGGCTGGCTGGTCACCCTGCTGCACCGGTTGGACAATACCAATTCGAATATAGCGTTGCTGCAAGTCCTCAGGTTCGGGATGTTCCACGACAAAGCTATGCATAGTACAGGAGCGATCAGGATGACGTGCCCACTCTTTCCGACGGTGTATCCATTGAATGACATTGGGAATGAGGAACGAAAAGTGGGCACCAATCAGTCCTCGTTTGTACTCAGAAAAGCCCTCATCTGGCGGCACAAAATGCTCGACGTTACTGAGGGGGCTTCCTGCTGCATCTGCCTGTGTTGCAAATGCATCAAAGTCATTCAATCCAATATACCAGAACAACAGTCGGGGCTCAGGGAAAGATCGTAGGACATGAAAGAAGGGTTGTTGTCCTTCATAGTTCGGATTATGGCCAATGATTTCGAGCACTTGCGGCCCATCACCAATGACCAGACCACCACTCCAGTAGTAGGCACCTGGCTCCGGTTCGGGCATCAAAAAGGGCTGTGCCCCAGTCAGATCGGCGATCTGTTCGATGCCCTGTTTGACATCAGGAACCACCCATGCAATATGATCAAGCATACTGCCGTTGGGCTGGGTAATTATTGTGTTCATGCAGTACTCCCTGTGTCTAGGACAGATGTCGAACCTAATTTCCAGGTACGGGCCTTCTGTCGTTCTTCCCAGAAGTGCTGATAGAGTCCATCCTGTGTGATAAGGTCGTCGTGGGTACCACGCTGGATCAACTCACCGTCGCGTAATACGAGGATCTGATCGGCACGTTGGAGCGTCGCCAAACGGTGAGCAATCACAATCACCGTCTTGTGAGCAGCCAGCGCATCAAACGCCTGTTGGATCAACCATTCGTTCTCGGGGTCGATGGACGCGGTGGCCTCATCCAGCAGCACAATGGACGCGTCCTTGAGCAGTGCTCGTGCAATCGAGATACGCTGTTTCTCCCCACCCGAGAGCGTTGCCCCACCCTCGCCAACCATGGTGTCATAGCCTTGTGGTAGCGCCATGATAAAGTCGTGGCAGCGTGCTAGTTTGGCCGCATTGATAATCTCTTGCTCGGTCGCATCCGGTTTGCCCAGCGCAATGTTGTCGCGAACAGTGTCATTAAAGAGATACACGTCCTGAAAGACCATGGTTAGTTGCGATTGCAGTGTGTCGGCATACATATCCCGCACATCAACATCACCAATCTTGATGGTGCCACTTGTGATGTCCCAGAAGCGTGCAATGAGACTGGTAATCGTGGTTTTGCCCGATCCTGATGGCCCTACGAGGGCCGTAATACCCCGTTCAGGAATGCGAAAGCTGACATTCTTGAGCACCGGTCGATCCTCATAGCGAAACGTCACGTCTTCAAACGTAACCTCATAGTTGTCGGGTGTATGTGCTTGTTCTGGCTCAGGCAGCGTAGGTGTTTTCAAAAACTCATTCACATTACGCACACCATTCTCAATAATGCGTTGAAAAGCCGTTAGTTCACTCAGCATCATCAACGGCTGGTAGAAGGCCAGGCCAATGAACAGAAATAAGATAAAGATTTGTGGACTTAAACTGCCACCGATAAACAACGCTGTACTCAGAGCAATCAACGCTGCATAGCCAAGCTCCATCGTGGAGAGGAAGCCAACCATCGCAGGCGTTATCTTGGTTTGTGTGTTGATGCTGGCCACCCGATAGTCATCTATCGCAGACTGAAACGTTGACATCCGTGTACCGGCCAGATTAAACGCACGAATAACACTAATACCCTGAATGTACTCGACCATACGACTATTGGCCTGTGTACGTGCCAACCGCTGCCGCTCCCAGACTTGCCCGAAGACCCCCATGGTTGCACGCAACACCAACAACGCCACCGGCAAACCGATTCCGGCAGCCAACGCGAGACGCCAGTCAAAAAAGAGCATCGCCACAAAGAGCAACGATGGCGCTACCACACCCGTAATAAACATATCTGTGGGAAAACGTACATCGAGATACATAATGTTAGTGGTAAACAACGAATCAACGGTACCGGTATCGCGGCGCGTGAAGAAGCCTAATGGTAGTCGTCGGAGATAATCGCCCAGGAACAGACGCAGATCATACTGCATCCCAGCAGCAACTTTGAAGAACGAACGTTGCGCGAGATAGTTGAAGAATATTTGCCCAAAGAAGAGCGCCACAAAAACACCAACATAGATCCAGATCCGATCTGTGTTAATCGGTTGTTGGAAGAGTTCCAGCAAGATCAGGAAGACAATAATGCTTGGCCACGCAGAAACCGCTCCATCAAGAATCTTCCAGAGAATTCCACGTATGTAGAAATGACGCTGATTGGGCACTAATTTCATGAGGGTCGGGAGCAAACCTTCGTCAGGATTCAGGCCAGTGTACGGGTTGCGAAAAGTGCTGGAGCGTTCCGGCGTATGAACAGTGGCATGTTCAGCAATTGATGGTTGTCCATTTAGGGATGTGTCAGCACGCTGTGCGAGTTGCCAGTCCTTCGCTGCAACGTGCGCCTCCCAAAGATTGTGATAGAGCGGACTCGTGGTAAGAAGTTCATTGTGGGTACCACGTGCAACGATCTGCCCAGCATCAACCACCAGAATCTGATCGACCTCCGTAATGGTCGACAGGCGATGAGCAATCAGTACCACTGTTTTGCCCGTACTAACCAGCGCGGCAAGCGCTTCCTGCACCTGCGCTTCGTTTTCAGGATCGAGGAATGCCGTCGCCTCATCGAGCACCACAATCGGCGCATCCTTGAGCATCACCCGAGCCACACTAAGCCGTTGACGCTGGCCACCCGAGAGACGCGCACCATTTTCTCCAAGCGGTGTCTGATATCCATCCGGCAATTCGTTCATAATAAAGTCGTGGCAGCGGGCGGCCTTGGCTGCAGCGATAATCTCTTGCTCAGTCGCATCTGGTTTGCCAACCCGAATGTTTTCATAGACAGTATCATTAAAAAGATAGACATCTTGAAAGACAAACGCCACATAGTCCATTAACCTGTTTGTCTCAATTTGCCGCACATCGACGCCACCAATCTTGATATTGCCACCCGTGACATCCCAGAAACGCGGGACGAGTTTGGCGATGGTGCTCTTCCCGGCGCCCGATGGACCAACGAGCGCCGTCACACTACCGGCGGGCACGTGAAAACTCACGCTCAAACC
>JBCDFA010000191.1:0-14241 GCA_039178835.1 Chloroflexota bacterium | reverse complement strand
TGACATCGTAAATCCGACAGGTTTCAGTACTCTGAGCGAGTCGAAAGTTAGATTAGGACAATATTGCTAGTGTTAGACTAGCGATTATCAATGTTTCAGTACTCTGAGCGAGTCGAAAGTTAGATTAGGTTAAGATAATCACATAGTGAATTACCAGGAAACGTGTTTCAGTACTCTGAGCGAGTCGAAAGTTAGATTAGGAGAGTACCAGTAGATGAACGAACGACCACAATCATAGGTTTCAGTACTCTGAGCGAGTCGAAAGTTAGATTAGGCCTCGATTTGTAATGTGCTCAAGGGTAGTTGTAGGTCGAGATAGGTTTGTTTCGTGGCGCACAGGTCGTTCTGTGAATTCACCCATACACTACTATTGTACCATAAACCTCGCCTTTTCGAAACTCGATTCTTGTGCTAAAACCGCGTCAATTTGCGAGAGCACTTCTTTCGCGTCTCAATCATTTCTGTTCTCCAGAAAGTCTTTACACTCGATTTTGGTAACAGGCGATTTGGGGACTTTTAACCAGTGAGTTGCGAGAGACCTCCGCAGAAGACCTATTTTGCGACCCATGTGACGCTTCTTTCCCTCCAATGTATGATTACAGAATATGATCGTGTTTAACCTACGAATTCTATTACATCATACTCTTTCTGATCCATAACGGCAAAGGTGTTTTTGTGGGGTGGGCCGCCACCCCACGCCCCCGGTCAAGGTGTTGCACCCTTGAAACCCGCAAGGTGGTCTTGGTGGCCGGTGAAATGGACGGGGTGCATGCCTCGCGGACGACCACCACGTGTGGAGGTGGTCGATCCGTGTGCATCCGTTCGGTACAGTGGGCGAGTAGCAAGGTGTTCCGCCGCTCTCTGCTCCGCTGCTCAATCGCTTCTTGCGGGATGGGCCGCCTTCGACACGCTCAGGCAACCGACACAAGTGTCCCACTCCCTACACTCCGCGTCTCTGCCACTCTGTGTCTCTGTGTTCATTTCACCGCCGCTCTACCCTGTCGTCGCTTGATACACAGCACACATTGGTCGTAGCGGACACCCTTCACACGATACACAGTGTCGAGCACACTTTCGTGCGTCAAGAAAGGTACGCGGTACTCCTGTCCGATCACAACGCGGCTTGCTGGACAGACAGTGATGAATGCACTCTTCGTTAATGAGTGCGTGTAAATCCCATAAGAAATGCCGCAAACTTCCATCCAGATGGGGAAAGTGCAACACACTGCCACGGAACGCCTCTTCAACAAGGTACTGAACGACATCATAACGTGCACGCTGAAAATCGAAACCAGGGAACAAATCTATACGAGTAAATAAACGGCGTGCATAGGCATCAACGACAAATTTGGGATGACCACCAGCGTAGAGCAATATTGCATCAGCGGTTTCGGGGCCAATCCGTGGCAGCGCTAACAATTCTGTGCGCAGGCCAGTGCACTCCTGCGCGAGCAACGTAGCCACATCACCATCATAGCGTTGCTCTATATAGCGACATATCTGCTGAAGACCTTGCGCTTTCTGGCTGTGGTATGCACAGGGCCGCAATAGCATCGCTACAGTCGTCACGTCTGCCCTAGCCAACGCAGCAGGCGAGAGGAGTGCAGCATCACGCAGGCGGATGATGGCCCCTTCGACAGTATCCCATCGGGTTTGTTGGACCAACACGGCCCCGACCATAATCTCAAATTGGGGGGTGTCGGTAAAGATAGGCCACCAGTATGGCTCATATCCGTAATGTTCATGGAGCTTCTGATAGAACGCAAACAAACGCTGACGTAACATAGAGAGAGCAATTCCCTCAGCAGCCCCCTTATGAACAGATAGCATTGTTATCCCTCAAATGCTTCTTTGTGCAGTAGCTCCACATTCACAGGATAACGCCCGGTAAAACAACCAGTGCAGAATTCCGATTTAGCCGATTGCGTTGCACGAATCAGCCCATCCAGACTTAGGTAAGAGAGGCTATCAACACCAAGATGGTCTTGAATTTCGCCAATACTCATACGATGGGCAATTAATTCCGGGTAGGTTGCCATATCGACCCCGAGAAAGCAAGGATGCCGGATCGGGGGTGACGACACACGCATATGAATTTCACAGGCGCCACTCTCACGCAATAATTGCACAATAGCAGCCGAGGTATTCCCCCGCACAATGCTGTCGTCAACCAACACAATACGCTTGCCTTGTAGATTGTCACCCAGCGGATTAAACTTGAGTTGGATGCCGACCTTACGGAGTCGGTCATCAGGCTGAATAAAGGTACGTCCAATATACCGGTTTTTGATCAACCCTTCATTGTAGGGAATACCAGACTCCTGAGCATAACCAATAGCCGCAGGGGTAGCGCTGTCTGGAACAGGAATAACCATATCGGCATCGGTTGGGTCCTCTTTAGCCAGCTCGCGTCCCTGAGCAACCCGGATCGCATGAAGTGTTTGGGAACCAATATGGCTATCAGGCCGTGCAAAATAGATATACTCAAACAAGCACATCGAC
Source organism: Chloroflexota bacterium (assembly GCA_039178835.1). GTDB lineage: Bacteria > Chloroflexota > Chloroflexia > Chloroflexales > Roseiflexaceae > AL-N1. The sequence goes on along the minus strand of JBCDFA010000191.1, from coordinate 11,739 downwards.
TTTTTGGAAGCAGGCATGTGCACGATGGTACGAGGGCCTTCATCATCAATAGCGACAACTTCACCTGGTTCGATATCGCGAATATACTCAGCACCAATAGTCGCCAAAGCACAACTCTCCGAGGCAACCACCCATCCACGCTCCGGCAAGCGACCCAGACATATCGGGTGAATGCCCCACGGATCACGAGCAGCATACAACGTGTGACGAGTTAAAACGGTGAGACAGTAGGCCCCTTCAGCTTCTTCCATAAACGCCCGCAACTTGTCATCCCAGGTTTGGCCCACCCCACCGGCCAGCATCTGAATGATAACTTCACTATCACTGGTAGAACTTAACCCGACACCACGATTGAGAAGTCCTCGTCGAAGTTGGGGAGCATTCGTAAGGTTACCATTATGACCAATAGCCAATGGACCGAGCGCACTTTCAACAACAAACGGCTGTGCGTTCTGCAATTTGGATGATCCAGTAGTGGAATAGCGCGTGTGGCCAATAGCAAGATAGCCATGAAGCGGTCGCAAATTCTCTTCATCAAATACTTGAGAAACCAAACCCATATCTTTGTGGAGGGTGATACGGCGTCCATTCGAGACGGCAATACCGGCACTTTCCTGACCACGGTGTTGGAGGGCATACAAGCCAAAGAAGGCCAAACGTGCGACATCTTCATCTGGTGCGTAGATGCCAAAGATACCGCATTCGTGCTGCGGCTTATCATCAATCATCAGTGTCTCTCCCAGGTGTATTTCGGCTCAGGTTGATTTGATTGATCGTATCAAGTTTTAGAAGTTCATTATACAAGAAGAATAGTCGCGTGGGTATCGATGTCATGGGTGCAAACAATCAAAAATACGGCGGTAATCCATTGAAACAACAATACAGCAGTACGAAAAACTTCTTACTCGACATGGGAGGCGTATCTCCTTTGCTATATAGCCTGATATTTGTTAAATATTATTAAATAATTCGAATTTAGTTAAATTAATATTGATTTTGCAAAACAAATATGTACAATTAATGTAAGGAACTAGCTTACATGTTGAATGGAGAATCAAATGAAAAACTGGAAGAAGTTTGTCGGTGCAGCAGCAATCGCAGGAGCTTTAGTCGGAATAGGATTTGGCCCAGCACAAAACGCATCTGCAGGACCGTTCGGTATGGGATGTCCAACTCCCTTGGCACCAGGAACCGCTAGTGTGTGTGTCTTTACTGTCCAAGATCCCGATGATCGCATAGATCGGTTCTATTCAACGAACGGTAGTGTTCGGGTATTATCACCTCAACCAGCCGCAGGTACTCGGGATCGTGTTATTCCGATATTTACGCTTTTCCCTGGACAAACAGAGATATGTGTCGAGGGTGATGGCTTTAAAACGTGTGCACCCATTACCGTACAGTAACGACTACTATTACACCAATTGCTGGTATTTTACGTTACGATACCAGCAATTGATATATGCACGATAAAGAATAAACTTGATGGCTTTGCACATCATTGAACCTGATCGAAAAACCTTTTATGGTCAATTTTCGAGCGATTTAGCGCCTGTAGTCACTATCGAATCGGAAGAGACTGTGCGCTATCGCACTATCGATATCGGTTGGGTATTAGAGACACCTATTGCCCCAGATCAACCACAGCATAAGTGCGGTCCCTGTGTCCCTGAACAAGGCCGCGGCTTATCATCAATCACCAGTATTTCCTCCATGTGTATTTCCGCTGGCAGCTCATCTCAATTACCTATAGCAAGTTTTAGAAGCATCTCCTTCTCATTTTAGAAAGAGCCAGCATAACATTCATACATCCTACTACTCAGTTATACTATTTTATAAATATTTCAAAATTTTTATTGATATATTTTTACTTATAGAATAAACTACACCTGTAATCAACCTACTCTCAATTGAAAGTGAGCAATCTATGTGTCGTTTGAATGTCAACTATTATGTTTTTATGTTCATTGGATGCCTCTTATCAGCATTGCTGGTCAGCGGTGTATCAGCAGAGACTAGCAATGAATTAAAACTTGATCGTCTAGATACGACGGAATCGTCTGTTGTGGGATGTATTGTGGGCGAAGCTGACACCCGCTATGTGGTCGATATTGGTGATTCCTCCGGTCGCTTTGGCGAGATTGGTACTAAATTTGTTACTACCGATATCTTTGGTGCCGCCTGTGCCGAGTTTGGTGCTCTCGTTGCCGATACCCCCTATGTTTTTCGTGTGCGTAACGACACCAATCGTTCGCAGGAACTCATCGAAGACTTCACCACCACCTTTACGCTCACGCAACTCGATGTTACCCGTGACGCCGTAAACGGGTGTTTTGCAGCACAACCCCGCACCCGCTATGTGGTCGATATTGGCGATTCCTCCGGTCGCTTTGGCGAGATTGGTACTAAATTTGTTACTACCGATATCTTTGGTGCCGCCTGTGCCGAGTTTGGCGCTCTCGTTGACGATACCTCCTACACCTTTCGGGTACGTAACGACGCCCACCGTGAACGTGAACTTCTAGAGTCTTTTACAACCCAATCGTAAGTTAGCATAAGATCGAAGACTATTACTGCTTCTTTATTCGTAAGTAGACAGTATTAGTTGACACCGCCCATTCCGCACTGGCAGGGCGGTGTTTCTTTATATCTCCTTCAGTTATCCCTCTCAACGTACAATGATACCCACAAAGCCCACTACAGGATTTCTGTATAGACATGGCTGTATGCTATATCTACATTCAACACGTTATTTGATGTATCTTTTGCATTTTCAGACTACATTAGCAAATAAAATAAATTAAGTACTATAGTAATCTTTACTCATATTAATTTTTGAGGTATAAATAAATTAACAATTATTTATACACTCAGCTATGGAGACAAAACATGAAAATTTGGAAAAAGATCGTTAGCGTAGCAGCCGTTACCGCAGCATTAGTTGGCGTAGGATTTGTTTCAGCAACACCAGCATCAGCCCAGACCCCTGGATTTGCTACTATCAACTGCCCCTCCACCATCTTTAGAACTGATTTCGACCCAGGTAATCGATTTACATGTCAGTTCACACTTTCCAATGTGGAAAACGTTCAGGTTGTTGCAGCATCAGTTGATGGTGGTGCTATTATTGTTTCTCCTCCAGTCATTGCTGAAATCCCCTTCCTCGGCACAATCGGAACAGTTGCTTTATTTGGTGTTAACAATGGGACCGCTAATATCTGTGTACAAGGTACCAACCTTGCACCAGTTTGCACACCTGTTACTGTTCAGTAGTAAATACTTCAACACCAATAACTTCTTTACCCCTACTTCAAGCAATATGTAGGGGTAATACTGTATTGTGATGCTCTATCTTTCCCCTGTTACTAAATGTAAGAGCCTGTAAAACCCCCAGCTATGTGTTACAATACCAGTAGTCTATAATATGCATAATAAAGAATAAATCTGATGGCTTTGCACACCATTGAACCTGAACGAAAAACCCTTCATGGTCAATTTTCGAGCGACTTAGCACCTGCGTTGACTATCGACTCAGGTGACACTATACGCTACCGTACTATCGATGTCGGTTGGGGATTGGACCCACCCGTAGCACCGGGCCAACCACGGCGTAAGTTTGAGCCGCGTATCCCGGAGCGCGATAGTGGTCCGGCGCTCTGTGGACCAGTGGCCATCCATGGTGCAAAGCCGGGTATGGCGCTTGCCATTGATATCGAAGTGGTACAACCAGACACATGGGGATGGACTTATGTAGGGGGGAAATCAAGCCCTTTGAGCCCTGGCGTTGGGCTGGGTGAGCAACCACTGCACCTAGTGCGCTGGGACCTCGACACGACCCGCATGGTTGGCACAAACCAGCACGGACACACCGTTGCACTACGTCCATTTCTGGGAACTATCGGCGTTACGCCAGCAGGACCAGGATGGCACTCGGCGTGGCCACCACGGACATGTGGCGGCAATATGGACTGCCGTGAGTTAGTAGCTGGCTCGACACTCTATTTACCAATTGAAGTGGCTGGTGCGCTGGTCTCGGTTGGCGATGGCCACGCGGCACAGGGCGATGGTGAAGTGTGCGGGATGGCCATCGAGTGCCCAATGGAACGTGTCGAACTACGCTACACGCTGCGAGACGATCTGCATATCACATCGCCACGAGCCCACACTCCGGCTGGTTGGGTAACAATGGGGTTTGATCAGGATCTTCACACCGCCACGGTACAGGCACTCAACGCCATGCTTGACCTGATGGAGGAGCAATTTCAGATCCCCCGTGCCGATGCCTTTGCACTGGCCAGTGTAGCGGTGCATCTCCGCACCACGCAACTAGTGAATGTGGGCATCTGTGGCGCACATGCTATCCTCCCTCACGATGCGATCCGGCAGTAATCACTCCCCGACTTTCCTCAGATGCGAACTACGCTGCAATCGCTTCCAGCATTTCTTGCGTATACACAAACACAGTATTCAAAGAGATCAATGATTGAAAACATATGTCTGAATTTGAAATCGATCCCGTTATCGCCAAACTACGCGAAACCATGCCAGCTTTTGTCCAGCCACTCATCGATGGCATGGGCGATGACGGCCAATCACCTTTTCGTGTGCTCATCGCGACGATTCTGAGTCTACGGACCAAGGACACGATGACAGCAGTGGTTGCGCCCAAACTCTTCGCCGTCGCCGACACCCCGGCTGCGATGGTTGAGTTGAGCGAGGAGCGCCTGGCAGAGCTGATCTATCCGGTGGGGTTTTACCGCAACAAGGCCCGCTCGATCCGTCAGGTCTGCGCGATTTTGCTCGAACAGTACGATGGCCAGGTTCCCAATGATCTGGATGCGCTGCTGGCGTTGCCGGGCGTGGGGCGCAAAACGGCGAATCTGGTGCTGACTGCGGGGTTTGGCCTTCCGGGAATCTGTGTCGACACGCATGTCCATCGCATCTGCAACCGCTGGGGGTATGTCGAGACCAAGACACCCGACGACACCGAGTTTGCACTACGCGACAGGCTTCCCAAAGAGTATTGGATGGAAATCAATAATCTGCTGGTCACAATGGGGCAGAATATCTGTCATCCGACTTCACCACGGTGCAGCGTTTGCCCTATCGCTGAGTGGTGCCCCCGTATCGGCGTAACACGGAGCCGGTGAGGTGGTTATGGAGCAGCAACGAGTACAGATTGTTTGGTTCAAACGCGATTTGCGGATACACGATCATGCTCCACTTGCTCAGGCCGCCCAACACGGCCCGGTAGTGCCACTCTATATCGTCGAGCCGAGCGTGGTGCGCGCCCTCGACTTCTCGCCCTCACACTGGACATTCATTCGGTGCAGCCTGTACGAGTTGCGTGAACAGTTGGGCAGGCTGGGCCAGCCACTCATCGTGCATGTTGGTGAGGCTGTGCCGGTGCTCGAAGCTTTGAGCCAGCAGTTCGATGTGGCGGACCTCTGGGCGCACGAAGAGACCGGCAATGCAGTGACGTATGTGCGGGACCGTGCAGTGCGCCGCTGGGCCAGAACCAAAGGTATTCGCCTTACCGAGATACCCCAGCATGGTGTGGTACGTCGCCTGAAGAGCCGCGATGTCTGGGCGCGTACATGGGAAAGCCGCATGCGCGAGTCCGTAGCCCAGCCTCCAACGAGCCTGCACCCGATAGATGACCTTGTGATTGGCTCCATTCCAGAACACCACGACATCGGACTAGGCAGTGACACCTGCGAGATACAGCAGGGTGGCGAGTCGCAGGCACACCTCCTGCTCGACAGTTTCCTCCAGCAGCGTGGCGCCAACTACCAGCGTGAGATGTCGAGCCCACTGACTGCACCAGATTCCTGTTCCCGTCTCAGCCCCCATCTGGCATGGGGAACGATATCAATGCGCCATGTGGTACAGACCATGCGTGCGCGTACCCAAGCGATCCGACTACTCACACTCGAGGAACGCAAAGCATTGGGTGGTAGCTGGCTGCGTTCGTTGTCAGCGTTTGAAGCACGGCTGCATTGGCACTGCCACTTCATCCAGAAACTGGAAGATGAACCAGAGATTGAGTTCGAGAACTTTGTGCGGTCGTTCAACGGCCTACGCGAACAGGAATGGAACACCGATCATTACGAGGCATGGTGCGCGGGCCAGACCGGGTTTCCGATGGTCGATGCGTGTATGCGGTCACTTGCAACTACCGGCTGGCTCAACTTTCGCATGCGGGCAATGATTGTCTCGTTCGCTGCTTACGACCTGTGGCTCCACTGGCGCGACTTTGGCCACTTCCTGGCTCGACAGTGGCTAGACTACGAGCCAGGGATTCACTACAGCCAGATCCAGATGCAGTCTGGCACAACGGGCATTAACACACTTCGCATCTACAATCCGGTGAAGCAGGGACAGGAACACGACCCGGATGGTGTGTTTGTCCGGCGGTGGGTGCCAGAGCTGGCAGGCGTACCAACCTCATTTGTGCATGCACCATGGTTGATGACCACGGAGATGCAGCACACAGCAGGCTGCCAGATCGGCAAAAACTACCCTGAGCCAATCGTGCAGCACGAGGCGGCGGTGGCCAGAGCACGCGCCCGGATTGGCGAGATACGCCGTCGTCAGGAGACCAGGAGCGAAGCCGACGCCGTACAACAGCGCCACGGCAGCCGCAGAAAATCCAGCCGTTCACGGGGACGTCGTGGTCAACCATCTGCTTCACACAATCAGTTGAAGTTGGATTTGTGAGAGGTTAGTTCATCATCTCATCGCGCTGAAGTTCTCGCGCTTCTAAACGCCAGCCTCTGGCCTCGAGCGAGCGCACAGTACGGGGAGTCAAATCTTCGAGCTGACGGGCGCCACTAGCCTCGTGCAAGATCTGCATCACCGCAATCAATTGCTGATCGCGTACCTGCACTACTACAAGAATGCCCCGCCGGAGGCCTTCGGTAAGCAGGTGTACATTTTGGGGAGGACATACCAACCGAACGACGATACCGGACACACTGCCAATGATTGCGCCACATCCGATGCCAAGCGCTGCACCGCTTATCACTACTGCGGGCATACCAATCGTAACTACAAGCGCTATTCCTGGTACCACAACGATTCCCAACCCAATTAAAACACCAAAAAGAAACCCCATAATCGAACCGACCATGGCACCTGCACGGATGTTTTTCAGAAGCGCATTGCGCCGACCGACCAGCGCATCCTGCAAGACCTCTTCGCGGTCGACAACACGTATGTGTCGTGGAGCAACATGTTGCTGATGAAGGGTTTTAACGACAGCATCGGCATCTCGATTGTGTTCAAAAACTCCGATAACAGTTTGCATACTAGACCCTTTGTTGTTGACGAGTTGCTGTTTATCGACGTATTCATTGATAAATTAATAGCAATGTTTGTGCCAGCTATTGTCACAACGCTAAACAATCACGAATATCCCTTATTCATAACACGTAGTAGGGATAGAACCGTCGCGTACCTACTGTCCCATGTGGGTTTGAAAAAATTCCAGTGTGCGTGCAAGGTAGCGCTGGTCTGCCTCACCAGTGAGTGTGTGTCCGCTTCCTTCGTAGATGTGCAGGATGACGTCCTTCTCGGCAGCGCGTAACGCCTCGGCAATCGCAACACTCGCACTGACATCGACCACACTGTCGTTGGTGCCATGGTGAAGCATCACCGGTGCGTCGACCGCATCGAAATAGTTGATCGGTGAGATGCGCGCATAGGCCGCTGGGTCCTGCTCAGGCGGGAAGGGCCACGTACCGGGATCGACCGCGCCCTCACGACCAAGGCGTCGCGCATAATCGACGGCGAGATCGGCAGGGGCGGGAGCATATACCACGGCTGCCGCGATCTGATCGGTGATGGTCAATGCTGCGACGGTGATGGACGCACCACGACTGTGCCCCCACATCCCGATTTGGCCCTCCCGCGCCATCGGGAGTTGTTGCGCCATAGGAATAAGATTGAGCACATCCGCGTAGTAGCCAGTGTAGAAGAGATTCGGCCCAGCGTCACCGCCGCCATAGCCACGATAATCAGGAGCGATCACCAGATAGCCACGGTTGGCCATGAAATCGGCGAAGGCACGGCTATCCATACCAGGCTGGTAGCGTTCTGGCTCGATGTAGCCTCGGTTGGCGATAATGACCGGAAAGGGGCCATTGCCATTCGGAATATGAATAAGTCCGGTCAGTTGCAAATCGTCAACCGGATAGGTAATTCGGTAGCTGGTGTAACTCGCACCGTTGTTCCAGAACTCGCCAATCGTGATCGCACCTTCTCCATAGGTCTGTTCGCGCAGATCGGGAATGCGGTAGCCTGCGACGGGATCGGGCGTTGGCACGGGCGTCGGCGTGTTGGTTGGCGTGGATGTTGGTTGGAGCGTAGGTGTCGCCGATGGCTCCACAGGCGTCGGTGAAGCGGGTATCGTAGTAGGAGTCATCGGTGCGTTGAGTGCACTCGCCTCGAACGACACTTGTTCGTTTTGCGATACCGAAACACAGGCGCAAAGCACCAGTAACAAACCACAGAACCAGAACCAGCGCAGGTGTGGCATCGCTCAACTCCAGTAGCGCACAATTATGTCAAAAGAAGAAAGCATAGATCGTGTGTGATTATTCCTCATCTTCTCGGTTCGGATTATCGATCCAATCGTGATGATCGGGAAACAGTGGTTCTTGATCAGGGAAGGCCCCCGTATCGTCGGGCCAGTGGTGTGTGTTCGAGTCAAGTTCGAGACGCCAGATCTCCTGAACAGGTTTGAAACCAGCCCGTTGATAGAACTCTTTGGCTCGTTCGTTCGAGGCAGTGACATAGAGCTGAATACGATCATAGCCACAATCGACGGCCCAGGTTGTCCCCATTGCCAGCAACTGGCGCGCCAACGAACCACCGCGCACCTGTGGTGCAACATAGATCGCCAAGAGTTCGACCCATTGGCGATGGCGAAACAGCCGCGAATCGGTATGGCGGTCCATCATAATGAGGCCGACTGGCTCATCACCATCCCAGGCGAGCAACGTCAGGCCACGGCCTGTTTCGCGGACAAGTGCAAGGTGCTCATCGAGCAATTGCTCCCATCCATCCGCCAGCGCAAAGCGCGGGTCGAGTGAAGCATTAAAGGCATGCAGCGCACCAAACATTTGGCGCACGGCCCAGTCGTCATCGTGTTCAGCGGATCGAATATGTATCGATTGGTTCGAAGTTGGCATGATGCTCCGTTGTTCGCATAGCATGGCGTCTCTCTTTTATTTCAAAATTGTACAACAAAAATCTTACGTATCAGCCTTTTGTCTTCTACAGCAGGTCATTCTGACAGACAGGCATCGAACAGACGTGACAGGGACTCATCATCGCATGCACCAGGCGACCCTATCATCACCAGTTGGGTGTGCGGCTGCTCATCACCCCATGGCTCACCACGAGACAGGGTTGCGCGCCTACCAACAAGTTGCAGCACAATCCGGCGCTGCGACTCCGCGACAAACAACACACCCTTGGCCCGAAAGATCGTTGGCGGCAGAGTGTCCAATGTTCGTTGCAATGGCTCCAGTGCAAATGACCGACCTGACTCATAGCTCCAGGTGTCAAAGGTATAGGTGTGATCATGGTCACTGTGTGGCTTGTGCGAAACCGATGGGCCAACGCCAAGCAACAATTCGAGTGGCACCCTGGCATGCATCGCCTCTAGCACCCGCGCATTCGGCACCAGCAGATCGATCCACTCGCGCAGACCAGTCCGCAAATTCTCCGTTACCAGATCGATTTTATTGATTACGACAATATCAGCCGCCATAATCTGGTCCTCGATCAGCTCTGCATAGTCGGGCTGATTGCGTACCTGTTCAGCATCAACCAGTGTCACAATGCTATCAAGCTGAATAAAGGGGCGGATCATCGGATTCAGGAAGGTATGTGCGACTGCGGCAGGTTCCGCCACACCACTCGCCTCGATCAGAATATATTCGGGCAGGTCTGGTCGCTCCATCAATTGCAGTACCGTCGCCAGCAAATCGCCACGGATGGAACAACACACACAGCCATTGGCCAGACGAATAGTGTCGCTTTCCACATTGACGATTAGTTGTGCGTCGATGTTAATCGCACCAAAATCATTCACAATCACCGCGATCTGCAGACCGTGGTTCTCCTCCAGAATACGGTTGAGCAGTGTGGTCTTACCAGCCCCCAGAAACCCGGTGAGAATGGTGAGCGGAATTTTCGGTCGAGGAGCCGAGGATGCACTCACTGCCATTTCCTTTTCTACACATCGTTCGCACGATCAACTACAGACCTTACATAACACCTACATTCTAGTACGAACCATGATCTGTTATAGATTGCTGATGCACTACCGAGGATTATGTTTTATAAACATACGAACCTATAGGCTTCCAAAAGCTCAACAGAGCTGACTTTAGGGGGCCTTGTCACTTATCACACACGCATGGTATAAACCGTAAGCTTCCAAAAGGGAAGTAAAGAAGCATGTCAAACTATGGTATCATTTTTGGTGTACACCGACGCTGCTATATCAATGCGGGCCACGAGTGAGAGAACGCATCAGAGTATGGTTCACCTCGTGGTTTTGTAGTGCTCACAGCGGTCTGTGTGCAGTGTGTAGGAGTTTCATAACGACTATTCCAACAAGGAGTGTGTTGCATGCGTTTCCACCATGTATCACTGTTGGCCCTGCTGACTCTGATCGTCGGCAGCGTGAGTTCACCCACAACCATGGCACGTTGGCTGGATCTGGACGATGGACAGGCTGTGCAGATAGCAGCGAGCGAACGAAGCATCATTTCTGATATAGCAAGCACCACGACGCCGCTTGCAACCACCACTCAGGCGATCACCCCCACGAACACCCTGACGTTAACGCTGCTCAGTTCGTATGAGACCAACGTTTTCGACGACGGTGCGGCAGAAATCGCCACCTACGATCCTATTAGTCAAACGTTATTTGTAGTCAATGCAAATGAGGAAACGGTCGATCTGCTCGATATCAGCGAACCGCTTACCCCCACACTGGAAACGACCATCGTATTGTCGGAGTATGGCGAAGTCGCCAATAGTGTTGCTTTCCAGGACAATCTGTTGGCAGTGGCGGTGGAAAACGAAGACACCCAGGCAAACGGCACGGTTGTGTTCTTCGAGCGTGATGGCAGTTTTCTTAACTCCATCGAAGTCGGCCCGCTGCCGGACATGCTCACCTTCACTCCCGAAGGACAGAAGGTGCTGGTGGCCAACGAAGGTGAACCAAGCGACGACTATACCAATGACCCGGAAGGCTCTATCAGTGTGATCGATATCTCGGAGGGTGTTGGCGACCTTGGCCCTGAAGATGTCACGACTATCGGGTTTACCGACTTCAACACCGATGGTCCACGCAATGGCGAACTCGATGAGGAGATTCGTATCTTTGGGCCGAACGCGACTGTCGCTCAGGATCTGGAGCCAGAGTATATTACTGTTTCAGCCGACTCCGAAACCGCATGGGTGAGTTTGCAGGAGAACAATGCGCTGGCGATTCTCGATCTGACTGACAACACCGTGACCAGCCTCGTTGGGCTTGGCACCAAAGACCACAGCGTGGAGGGCAATGGCCTCGACGCCAGCGACGAAGATGGTGGCATCAATATCGCTAACTGGCCACTTCTGGGGATGTACCAACCAGACGCCATTGCTACGTATGAGGTCGATGATACGAACTACGTCATTACTGCCAACGAAGGGGACGCCCGCGAGTACATCGTTGGT